>NZ_JBPGXG010000022.1:0-41049 GCF_056755255.1 Monashia sp. HAY1-5C
GGTGTCCAGGCTCTTGATGGCGTAGGAGGTCTGCTGCCCCGCCGCCCAGTCCTTGGTAGTCGGCCGCGGTGTACCTGTACCCGTAGATGGCGAACAGGCCGGCGGCGTTCACGTCGGCGACTGCGTGGACTGCACCCGTCGCCTTGTCGACGGCGAGATAGGTGCCGTCGCCGGCGGCGATGTGGACGACTGCCTGCGCGGAGGCGCCGTTGGACGGGTAGTCGGCGAACCGCTGGGCGATGGGATAGTCGACGGCTGGCTCGTCGGTGACGGAGGCGACCTGCACCCATGGCCGGTCCGCCGCATTCGGCGCACGCGTGGAGTAGACGTCGGTGCCGGCGATCGTGAGATCGTCGACTGCGGTGGTCGTCAGATGCACCGTGAGCACGTCGCTGTGCGCCGCCTTCGCAGACTTCGCCAGTTCCGTGATGTCGAGCGGCACGGCGGAGGTGCCCTGCGGTGCCGTCGCGGTGACGGCAGGTGAGCCCACGATGTCGAGGGGCCGAGTGTTCCAGGTGACGTTCGACTCAGACCATCCGGTGGTCGTCGGCGAGCCTGCGTTCGTCAGGTACTCGCTGCTTCGCGTGGCGACCAGTGTCGCGGCGTTGTTGTACTTCGTGATGTTGAGGACGACCGAATCGAGCACCGCGACATCGAGCTGGGAGATGTCCAGCCGGAAGTAGGCGTGCCCGCCCTTGCCGACCACGAGGTTTGCGGCAGTACCGAAGTTCGTCGCCGGCGAGGTCGACCGCACGTAGACGTTGTCCTCGAGCAACGCCGCTGCTCCGGTCGCCCGGCTGGGCGTCGCGGTGGCGGTGACGGACGCGATGGGGAGCAACGCCGCGAGGACCAGGCCGACGATGGTTCGCACGCCGCGACGCGCCGTCGGTGGGGCGTCGCCGCCTGATACAGGTGGAGTCGATCGGTGGGACATCATGCTCCTTCGCATTCAGGGACATAGGGGCCGCCGTCACAGGCCGCCACAATGGATACGGCGCGACATCCGGCCGGTAAGGAAAGCGCCTTCCTGCAACCGCGAAGGGGCTCGGTAGCGGCGTTCCGTCTCGGTGTGTCTTGTCGGTCAGGTGACGGTGACGGTCACCGGCGTGCGCGTGACGTCGTGGCCGTCGTCGCCGATCAGGACGATCGGCTGGTCACCGCTCTGGCGCGGCGTCCACACGATGACGTTCCCCTCGAGTCGAGCGCCCGGCGGCAGTGTCTCGGCACTGATCTTGACCGGGTGCCCATCGGGGTCGTAGGCCGTCACCGGGACACGGACCTCGGAACCGGTCTTCACCGAGTCGGGGACCTGCACCGTGACCTGCGGCGGTGCGGCGTTCACCGGGTCGGCCTGCACCTGCTCGAGGACCAGCGGCGCATCGACGGAGATGAACAGCATGTGCGCCCGCTTCGGCGACGGCGTGAGCGGCAGCCGTGCAGTCCTGAGCAGTCCGTCGGGCGACGCGGGCAGCACGCCGACCGCAATCGGGTTCGATTCCACCGTGTCCGAGTACACGTTCACCGAGACCGGCAGGGCGCTGCGGTAGGTCATCGCCAGGGTCTCCGCACCCGACTTGAACTCGACGAGCGGCAGGGCGATCGTGCTCTGTGCCTGCACGAGCAGGGCGGAGTCTGAACCCATGACGGTTGACCGCCCCGCGGGGGTGCCCATCACGGCGGTTGCGGGGGTGGCGAGGTAGGGGTCGACGCCTTCGGTCCAGCGCACCGTTCCCAGCGACACGTCCGCGCCCCCGGTCTGCACGAGGTAGACGTCCTTGCGGCCGAGGACCGCTCGCGCCTTCTGCGCGCGCTGCACCGGCAACCAGGCGCCGCGGGTGTCCGGCAGGGCGTAGGTCGCAACGGCCGGCCCGTCCGGTGATCCGGTGCGCAGCTCGAGCGTGGCCGGACCGGTCGTCCGGACGTTGGCCGTGAAGGACTGGGATCCGCTGTCGAAGTCCAGGTCCTTCCAGCCGAGCGAGGAGCCGGTCGAGAGAGTGACCGAGCCGTCCGGGCCGGGCTTCGTCCCATGCTGGACGGGTGCGGCGGCCGCCGCGTTGTCCAGCTGAGCGGAGCCGGACGCGACCTTGATCCAGTCCACCGCGCCCTGCCAGTGGTACACGTTGTTCGACCCGGTGAACGTGAGCACGATGGTGTGCTTGCCGCTGAGCGGCCGGGTGAGCCGCGTCGCGGTGGTCTGGAAGATCGTGTACCACCCGGTCGGGGCGATCGTGGCGTTGCCGATGAGCTCACCCGTGGGCGAGTCGAGGTGGATGGCGACCTGGGTCGGCACCGTGGTGCTGGCTCCGCCCCGAAGCAGGAACGTGTCGCGCGGGATGTCACCGAAGTCGAAGTCGGCGTACTTGATCCACCCGCCTTGCTGGATGTCACGCACGATGAGACGGGAACCGTCGGCGTCTACCCAAGGGTCGTTGCGGATGTCGTTCTTGCCGGACGTCTCCGTCCAGTCGGCGGCGGCGACCCGCTCGAAGGAGGGGTCCGGGCCGTAGTTGCCGTCGGGGGCCGGCGGACCGGCGGGCGGCACGGACGACGCGGCCGCGGCCGGGCTCCAGAGCAGGTCGTTCCAGTCGGAGCCGATCTGCTTGGCCATGGCGGACAGGTACGGCATGTCCTTGTCGGGCACGCCGAGCTGGTAGTGGTAGTGGTTGTAGATCAGGGCCTTCAGCGGCGAGTTGACGTTGAACTCGCTGAGCTTGCCGGTGAACTCACCGCGAGTGGTGGGCGACACCGTCTTGTAGACGGTGGTGGGGTTGAGCTGGTGCGGCGTCCATGGGACGTCGTAGCCCAGGTTGTACTTGGCGAAGAACTCCGCACCCGAGAGCAGTCGGTTGTCGTGGTAGGTGAACAGGTCCTTCCCCGCGTCGCCGAGCCGGCCCTCGCGGGACTGGATCCATGTGGTCTGGGCGATCTCGGCAAGTGTCGTCAGGTCGCCGTGAGCGTGGGGCTGATCACGACCCATCTCGTTGAGCTGGCCGTTGTCGCGGATCTGACGGTCCAGGGAGAAGTCCTGCCCGGGAACGGGGTTCGTCCCGATGGTGGCACGGTTCAGATACTTCGCGTAGAGCGCCTTGTCGTCGAGGAAGACCGCAGCAGCGAAGAGCGCGGTGTGTCCGTAGCCGGCCTGGTTCTGGAACATGTCGTCCCGGTCGACGCCGACAGGAGGTGGCGATGCCACGATTCGCAGTAGGTGGCTGAACGCGGCAGTGTCCGCGTCGGTCCAGCCGGATCCTTTGGTGTACCTGAGGATCTCGGCGGCGCTGGCCATCCGTGCAACACCCGGTGCGGCATGGATGAACTCGGTCAGGTTGGTCAGCTTGGCGGACCACTGACGGATGATGTCGAGCGCCTTGTCCCGGTGGGCCGGGTTGCCGGTGACGTACCACTCCAGGGCGTTCGCGTGGGCCGCGAAACCATCCGTGCCGATGGTGTACTCGATCGGGCGATTGAACCCCTCGACGACCGCCAGCGGCCCCTGCAGCTGGTAGCTGCTGCTCGCGCGTGGGTCCTGGCGCACCGACTCGTAGGCGCTACGCCAGGGTTCCACACCCTTCTGCACCATGTCGCGCATGAGGTTGAGCTCCTCGCGGGAGCTGACGATCCCGGGATGAGCGAAGCCAGCGTCGCTGACGACGGTGCCTTCACCGCGGCCGATGTTCGGATCCACGATGGCCGAGCTGCCGGCTGCCGAACTGACTACACCATCAGCGCTTGGAACGGCGGCGTTCGCCGGAGCGCCGGAGCCGATACCGCCCAGGGCGAGTGCAACCGTGGCGGTGAAGAGTGTTGCGAGCAGCCGACGCTGGCTACCCAGGGAAACGTGCATTGCGATCTCCTGTGACCTTCTCGATGTTTCGGCCGCCCCTGCACGTGCGCGCAGGCCAGCGTCAAAGCGCCGGGCTCCCGTTCGCTCAGCCGGCCAGACAAGCCGCCGCGGTGTCGCCGATTCCTCTGTGCCAGTTGGTCGCAGAGGTGTCCACTGAAAGTGCCAGACGGGAATGCGCTTTCCAAGTTCGTCGATCACGGTACTCGCCGGGGTCACCGAAGATCAACCCCCGACCTGCAATGGATGACATCCGGGTCACCAGGGAGGGCCGTCACCGACGTTCCGTGGGACTTCCCGCCGGGCAGGCGCGAGTCCGCACCGCAGTGGTGTCCTGTCAACCGAGCTGGGCGCGGCCGTGCGCGCGGAGGCCGTCCGGCTGCTGAAGGGGAAGGACCCTGTCGCGGTGGCTCATCACGCTCCTGGGGCCTCTTCACGGCCGCAGGCACTCCGCGTGGTGCTGTGTTGCCCGTTCACTCAGAAGGCTGGCAAGGGCTGCTGGGCGTTGGGGCCCTGCCTGCGTGCCTCGAGCACTGCGTCTCCCAACCGCTCCCGAGCCACCGCCAGGCACGCGTACACCGCTCCTCGTGCCACCGACAGGCCGAGGACCTGGGTCACCGTCCTGACCTCGGGGACCGCCGGAAGGCTCTTGTCGAGCCGGCTTCGCACCTCGGGGAGGACTTCGTCGACGAGCGGGCTGAGCCGACCCACGAAGAAGACCGACTCCGGGTCCAGCGTCACGGCGACGGCGGTGACGGCGGTGACGACTGCCGTGGTGAAGGCATCCAGCACCTCGGCACGCGGACCGTCGTCGTGGGGTTGCAGCCACAGGTCTTCGACGCGCTCGAGGGCCAGTCCCCGCTCTCGGGCGAACCGGAGCAGACCGCTGACGCTGAGGAGCCCGTCGAGGGGCTCGGCGCCGACCCCGGAGAACAGCACACCGATGTCGCCGAAGGCAGGCGTCCGCCCTCGGAGGAGCTCCTGGTCGGTGCAGCTGGCGACGTTCAGGATGCTGCTCACGCTGAAGAGAGCAGCGTCTCGCAGGGTGGTGTCCTCGACGAGGACCCCGAGCAAGGACGCGTTGGCATCGCTGTCGAGGAGCACGGGAGCGTCGACCAGGTCGGCCAGGGCTCGCTGGAGGCCAGAGCCCGCGAAGACCGTCATCGACTCCGCCGGGCCGAAGATCTCTGTGCCGTTCCGGACCCGGCCGGGCACCGCGACGACGACCTGGCGCAACGGCCCCTCTGCCGCGGCGCTGGTCTCCGCCATCAGGGCGACCAGCCACTGCGCGGTGTTCCCGACCTCCTCGCGGGTCACCGTGGGCACGATGACCTGTCCCAGCTCGCGACCCCTGAGGTCGGCGACCAGGACACAGGTCGTCTGCATGCCGAAGCTGATGCCCACGACGTGCCCCATCGTGCCGGGCACGTCCAGGTACGTGGACCGGCGGCCACGGCCGGCGACCTCGTCGACTCCGCCGTCGACGACGAAGCCGTCCACCCGAAGCTCCTCCACGGCGCGCGACACCGTGGCCTTGCTCAAGCCCGTCAGGTCGATGACCTCGTTGCGCGTCAGCGGCGCCCGAGACAGCAGCACGTCGAGGACGGATGCCTTGTTGTAGTCGCGGGACGTGGGGTTGCTGCTCACGCGAGGACCCTAGCGATGCGGAGTCGGTCAGGGCTGCTCACGACGGCGAACCCCGGAGCTGGGCAACGACGTCCGCCAGGGGCACCGCCAGGGCACGTTCGACGTTGACCCAGTCGTCCTTGGCGTGGGCCAGGAGGTAGTCGCGCCGTTCCGGCACGCGCTCCGCGCGCCAGTTGGTGATCAGCGCGCGGAGCGTGAGCCGCGCCAACGCGGTCGCCGGCAGCAGGGGCAGCTCCCGGTCCCTGATCGGCCGGGCGCTCTCGTAGCCGGCGACGAAGCCGCAGGCCTCCCGCCACGGCTGCTCCGACGTCCGGCCCAGCAGGTTCGCCATCGCCACCGCGGGATCGAAGATGACGGCGCTGCGCATGGTGTCCCCGAAGTCGATGACACCGGTGACGTAGTCGACGCTCTGCTCGTCGACGACCACGTTGTACGGGCTGTAGTCACCGTGGATCACCTGCGTCTCGAGGTCGTCCAGCCTCGGGACGATGGTTGCCTCGAACAGCTCGAACACCCTGTCGGCCAGCCGCCGGTGCTCGGCATCCGGGGTGTGCTCGACGAGCTCGGTCAGCTCGTGGAAGTGCCGGATGTCCCACACCAGGCCCCGGCGGTCCGCCGGGTGCGCAAACGCCTCGAGCGCCACGTCGACTCGTCCGAGCATCTGGCCGACCTTGGCGAGCTGCTGGCCGTCCGGGTTCACCTGAGCCCAGACCGCACCGTCGACGAAGTCGAAGACGCGCAGCACCCGGGCGGTGCCGTCACCTGCCTCGATGAGCACGTGGTCGCGTCCGTCCACGGTCAGCCTCACCCGCTGGACGGGCAGCTCGGGCGATGCGCTTTCGAGGAAGCGCATCGCGGCCGTCTGAAACTCGACGACCGCCCGGGCCTCGTCAGGTGGTGAGACCTTCACGAGGTAGCGGGCCGAGTCACCCCTGAGCCGGAACGTGTCGTCCTTCTCCGTCGCCAGCGGGTGGAGCCGTCCGGAGAGGTGGTAGTGCTCGTCGAGGAGGAGCCTGACGAGCCCCACGTCGATGGGCGTGTGCGACGACCCCATGCCGCTTTCGGCGAAGAGCCGTTCAGCCGGGCTCGAGCGTGGTGAGGCGTGCACTGTCGGTCCCTTCGGCCGGGCTGCTACAGACGGTCCTTGGCGACCTCGGCGAAGGTCTCCAGGAACCGGGTCACATCGGCGGAGCTGAAGGCCAGCGGAGGACGGACCTTCAGGACGTTGGCACCCCGGGCAGTGCCGCTGATGAGGATTCGACGATCCCGCATGTCGTTGATGACGTCCTCGGCTCGGGCCCGGTCCGGCGCCCGCGTCTCCAGATCCTCGACGATCTCCACGGCGACGTACAGACCGCTGCCGCGCACCTGGGCGACGTGCGGTGACTCGCGGGTGATCTCCTCGAGTCCGGCTCGCAGCGCCGCGCCGTTCTCGAGGACGCGCTGCTGCACGTTCTCCTCCTCGAACACGTCGAGCACCGCGGCCCCGGCCGCCACCGGGATCGAGCTGCCGGCGAACGTGTTGAAGTAGCGGACGTTGCGCCCGAACTCCTCGGACACCTCGGGCCGGAAGACCACACCCGAGAGCGGCACTCCGTTGCCCATCGGCTTGCCCAGGGTGACGATGTCCGGCAGCACGCCGTGGCGGGCGAACCCCCACATGGCGTCCCCGAGGCGGGCGAAGCCCGACTGCACCTCGTCCGCGATGTAGACGCCTCCGGCGGCGTGGACCTCCTCCACCACGGCCTGCATGTAGCCGACCCTGTCGGTGAAGATCCCGTCGCTGCTGTAGGCGCTGTCCGTGACCAGGGCCGCGAGCCGGTAGCCGTGGCGCTCGAGGTCGTCGATTGCGGCACGCACCTGGGCGCGCATGTGCTCGGCCAGCGTGGATCCGGGAGCAACGAGTCGCGGGTCAGGCGGATCGATGAGCCGGACGTTCGGTCCCAGCGGTGAGCCCTTGCCCAGAGTCGGTGAGAACCGCGAGACCTCGCTGGTGATGCCGTGGTAGGCCCACCGCGTCACGACGATTCCCTCGCCGCCGGTGTGGTACTTCGCCACCCGCATCGCGAGGTCGTTGGCCTCCGAGCCGCTGCAGGCCAGGCTCAGCTTCGACAGGCCCTCGGGGAACGTCGCCAGGAGCCGCTCCGCGTAGTCGACCAGCGCCTCCTGGACGTAGCGCGTGTTCGTGTTGACCGCCGCCATCTGGCGGTGGACCGCTTCGACGACGTGGGGATGGGCGTGCCCCACGCACGGCACGTTGTTGTAGGCGTCGAGGTAGTCGTTGCCGTCGAGGTCGAACAGGTGCGCTCCGCGACCGCAGACGAACTCCACCGGCTCGCGGTACATCAGCATGTAGCCCGGGCCGAGCACCTCGTTCCGCCGCCGGATGGTCTCCTGGAGATGCTGCGGAAGTGTGCCCACCACCCCGGGGTCGAACCCGTTGGGAAAGCCGGCGATCGCTCGGCTGAGGCTGGAAGACATGGTGAGGACCTTCGTCGCAGCTCAGATGCCGAGCAGCGTGTTGAGCTCGTCCAGGGACTTCACGACGGTGAGGCCGTAGCCCGGCGGCACCGGGTCGTAGCCGCGGTCGAGGAGCACGAGGTTGCGGAAGCCCATGTCGTGCATCGGCAGCGGGTCGTAGCGGGTGTGCGAGGACACGTGGACGAAGTCCTCGGGCTTGGCGTCGAGCTGGTCGAGCATGTACTCGAACGCGGCGTACCGGGGCTTGTAGTAGCCGGCCTGCTCGGCGGTGAAGACGGCGTGGAAGGGCGCCTCCAGCCGCGGCACGCTCTCCTCGAGGAAGTCGTTGCTGGCGTTGGAGAGGATGACGAGCTTGTAGTGCTCGGCCATCTTCTTCAGCGGCTCGACGACGTCGGGGTGCGGGCCCCAGCTGCGGACGCCGTCGGCGAACCGCTTGCCCGCCGTGGGGTCGGACTCGATGCCCCACTTGCGGCAGACCCGGTCGAAGGCGCTCTGCAGCACCTGCTCGTAGGGGTAGTACGCGTCGAGGACGGCGTCGTAGCGGTAGCCGCGGAACTCGGCGACGAACTGGTCCCACTGCTCCGCCGGGATCTGGTCGCCGACCAGCTCCTTGGTGATCGGGGTCATCGGCCAGCTGATCAGCGTGCCGTAGCAGTCGAACGAGACGTACTTCGGCCGGAAGGTGGAGGTGCTCATGGTGCGCCTTTCGATGAGTGTGCGTGGGGAGGACGGACCCTCGTGCTGGGCTCAACACTAGCAGACTTAGTTCCAGTTGCAAACTGAAACATAAACTGGCAATGCCGAGCAGCCCTGCGCTCGCCCTCCAACTCACAGCCGGCCAATCTCCCACCGAGCGCGCGCGTGTGTCACCGTGGAGATCCGGACCGGTGACGCGGCCCCGCGGGCCTGCTCACCCCGGACCGGAACTGCACGGACTCGCTCGCCCCGCCGCGGCGCCCCCGGACCCAGGCACTCGCCTCCCGGACCTGGCCACCCGAACGCGGCGGGGCGCGCCACGTCCCGCCCCGGGGCGCCCGACGCGTCCGGCGCCCTCCCCGACCCATGGTGTCCCGAGCGCCCGACCGGGTACGGCTCCACGGCACCAGCGTCGGAGAAAGGACGGACAGCATGAGTGTCACGAGCTTCCAGGATCTGCCGCTCGCCGACCGCGACCGCGAGTGGGACGGCGACGCCGCCGAGAAGCGGGTCCGCGCCTGGGCCGGCGCCGAGGAGGAGCCGAACGAGAAGTACCGCGACGCCCACGTCTGGTACGACAAGGACAAGAAGGACAACTTCACGGCCTACAAGCTGCTCATCGCCGACGTCGTCGACGGTCGGCTGCGTGCGGTCCCCCGTGGCGTCATGGCGGCCGCCGCCGTCATGCAGGGTTCCCGCGGTGGTGTCGACCTGCCCTCCTCGGATGTCGACCGGGTCCGCAGCCATCTCGCGAAGTACTACGCCAAGATGGGCGAGGACGCCCCATGGGAGCGGGACTGAACGCGTCCGCAGGCAGTCCGACGCGCCCGCAGGGAACTCGCGGGCGACCCGGCCGAGGTCACGTGCCGACCTGTTCCAAGCCGGCGGGCGGCGGGTACGGCGGGCACATGAGCAGAACGGTTGCAGCGATCGTCGCCGAGCTGGCGCAGGTCGAGGACGAGGTCCGCTGGGCCTCGCTCGCCTCCGGTACCCGAGCCCCCGACGCCTCGCGCCTCGCCGAGCTGAGTGCTCGCGAGGACGCGCTGGTGCGAGAGCTGCGAGCCGTCGACGTCAGCATCGACCTGTCCGTCGCGCCGACGCCTGCCTGACCAGCCCGATCGGCCGGGCCTGAGCGCGCCCGGCGCCCAACGGCCCCTGCAGGATCGGCCCACACTCCGCGTCAGCCCGTGCCACGATGAACGCGTCGCACGACGAACGGAGCGCCTGATGGCCACCGACCCCGCCCACGGGTTCCTCACCGAGCCGCCGCTGACCGACGCCGTCCGCGCCTCCTTCGAGGGCGACCTCGGCACCCAGGGGTTCGTCATGAACCTGTCGCACCTGTGGGCGCACGACCCGGCGGCGCACGACACGCTCTTCGGACTCCTCGCCGACATGGTGCGCCTGGGCGGCCTCACCTTCCGGCAGCGCGGCATCCTCATCAGCGCCGCCGCGGCCACGGGCAGCGACTCCTACTGCGCCCTGGCGTGGGGCAACCGGCTCGCCGGCGAGGCGGGCCCGGACGTCGCCGCGGCGGTGCTGGCCGGCGACGACGCTCCGCTCGACCCCGCCGATGCCGCACTCGCCGGCTGGGCGCGCACCGTCGCCCGCGACGCCAACTCCACGACACCCGCCGACCTCGAGCCGCTGCGCGCCGCCGGCTTCGACGACCGGCAGATCTTCGCCATCACCGTCTTCGTCGCGCTGCGGCGGGCCTTCTCGATGGTCAACGCCGCCCTGGGGGCGCTGCCCGATGCCCAGCTGCGCTCGGCCGCGCCAGGGCCGGTCGACGAGGCGGTGTCCTTCGGCCGCCCCAGCGCCGGGGCGCCCTCGGCGAAGACGCTCGGGGACGCGTCGCCGACCGCCGCCGGCTAGCTACGCCTCGTCGCCACCCTGCACGGCGACCCCGCGCAGCAGGGCGAGGTAGTCCTCGACCGGGCGGGCCCCCGGTACGGCGGCGAACCCGTTGGCCAGGACGAACGGCGTCACCGTGATGCCGAGGTCGCGGGCCTGCCTCTCGTCGGCGCGCACGTCGTCGGCGTACGTGTCGGACGCGAGCACGGCGGCGACCCGCCGCTCGTCGAGGCCGCACTCGGCGCAGAGGCGCTGGAGCACCTCGTGGTCGTCGAGCGCCAGCCCCTCGCGGAAGTGCGCCGAGAAGAAGCGCTCGACGGCAGCCGCCTGCAGGGCCCGGCCGCCCATCTCGCGCGCCAGGGCCACGAGCCGGTGCGCGTCGAAGGTGTTGGCCATGACCGCGGTGTCGAAGTCGAAGACGAGGTCGTGGGCCTCGGCCGCCTCGATGGCCTTGGCGTTGAGGATGTGCCCGGCGACGGGGTCACCGTTGGTCCGCGAGCCGATCTGGTCCTGCGCGCGGTCGTTGCGCCCGACCGGCCACTCGGGGTCGAGCTCGTAGGCCCGCAACCGCACCGACACGTCGTGGGGCCGCTCGAAGGCGTGGATCGCGGCCTCGATCCGGTGCTTGGCGATCCATGACCACGGGCAGACGAGGTCGCCCCAGACGTCGAGCTCGATGAGGGTCGTGGACTCTGCAGCAGCCTGGACGGTCATCACGTCATCCAACCACGCCGGCGAGGAACGACGTCGCGCCCCGGACCCGTTCGGGTCGGGGGCGCGACGGAAGCCACGGGTCGGTCAGGCGCGGCCGTAGCCCGACGGCGTCGTCCAGATCGAGTGGTACCCGATCGTCGTGCCGGGGCGCTGCGCGTCGATCATGACGCCGGGGCTGACGTAGATGCCGACGTGGTAGACCGGCGAGCCGAAGAAGACGAGGTCACCGGCGCGGGGGTTGCTCACCGGCGTCGTCGCGGCCTTCTGCTGCGAGGCCGTGCGCGGCAGCGAGATGCCGGCCTGGCGGAAGACGTACTGGACGAAGCCGGAGCAGTCGAAGCCCGACGGGCTCGTGCCGCCGTAGACGTACGGGACGCCGAAGTAGGACTGGGCGATGCCGACGATGCCGGACGCGGTGGGCGCCGGGTCGGACAGGGCCGTGCGGGAGGCCGAGCGGGAGGAGCGGTCCGCAGCCTGCTGGCGCGCGTCCTCGGCAGCCTTCTCGGCGGCGCGCTGCTTCTCGACGGTGACGTCCTTGATGACGAGCGGCTTGACGCTCGCCTGCTTCGCCGCCGGCTTGGCGTAGCCGATCGCCGAGAGGGCGCTGGCCGCCTTGAGCGTGCCGACCTGCGGGCCGACGACCGACGGGGCCGCGGTGCTCGAGCCGTCGGCGGCGCTCGCCGGCCCGGCGAACGTCGCGACGAGCCCACCGGAGGCGGCCACGATCGCGGCCCCCTTGACGGCGGGCTGAGCGGACTCCTTGGCGATGAGCTTGAGCTCGGCGATCGCGTTGAACCGACCGGGGGCGCGGTGGCGCCCGGGAACGTTCTGAGCCACGTTTGACCTCTCGACGCCTACGAGGTGAGCTGTCGGGTTCGGGCGGAATGAGGTGCTGCTCGCCCGGCCTTCACTCGGACCTTGCGGTCCACGGAGGGCTTCACCCCGAGGACGTCGTGCGACGCCCGAAGGTGGGTCCCCCGCTCCTGCCATGCGGATCGTTCAGGGGCTCAGGGTCGATGGCAGGACTAGGCGGTTCGACCCGAAGCACTCGCCCGACGGGGAGAGCGAGCGGGGCTCACGCTACCCAAGTTCCCCGCGGCTTGTCACGCCGGGAGTCGGTGATTTCAACAGATTTTCGGACAGGCCACCGCACCTCGCCCCAAATCCCCACAGTCCCAAGGCGATCCGGGCCCGATACGAGGGCCCGATACGAAGGCCCGATACGAGGGACAGAGGGCGTGCGGGCCGGTCCGGCCTCAAAGCGGGGCAGGGCGGGCAACGGCCGGGCTCGCGTCAGGCGACCTGGCAGAAGACGTGCGCCGCGACCTCGTCGGGCAGCGACACGCCCTCGCCGGCGTCCGCCGCGTCGCTCACGGCCAGCACGCGTCCCTCCTCGCGGACGACCCGGACCCGGGCCCCCGGGAGGACGCCCGCCGAGGTCAGCAGGGCCAGCGCCTCGGGGTCGACCTGCACCGGCTCGCCGATGCGACGGATCGTCACGGCCGCGGGCTCGTCGCCCGCCGCCGCAGTCAGGGACATGAGGCCGGTGAGGAAGCCGTGCGCGGCGTCCTCGGGCACACCCAGCTCGTCCAGGCCCGGGATCGGGTTGCCGTACGGCGACTCGAGCCCGCCCTTGATGAGGCCGAGGATCTTGCGCTCGACCTTCTCGGACATCACGTGCTCCCACCGGCACGCCTCGTCGTGGGCGTACTCCCACTCGAGGCCGATGACGTCGACGAGCAGCCGCTCGGCGAGGCGGTGCTTGCGCATGACGCGGGTCGCCATGAGGCGGCCGCGGTCGGACAGCTCGAGGTGACGGTCCCCGGAGACGGCGACGAGACCGTCGCGCTCCATGCGGGCCACGGTCTGCGACACCGTCGGGCCCGAGTGGCCCAGACGCTCCGCGATGCGTGCGCGCAGGGGGACGATGCCCTCCTCCTCGAGCTCGAAGATGGTGCGCAGGTACATCTCGGTGGTGTCGATCAGGTCCGTCACGGTCATACCTTCTCAGAATCAGGACGCCCCGGGCGTCGCGTCCGGGCCGGGACGGGCCGCCCGCCCCCGGAGAGGGCGCGTCGGGTCGTGGCGCGGCACCCAGATGCGCAGCCAGCCCGCACCGAGGACGGCCCCGACGCCGAGGACGACGGCCGACGCACCGAGGGACAGCACGGCCGTCAGCGCGGACAACGCCAGCGGGCCCGCGGCCCTTCCCAGGTCGGCGCACAGGCGCCAGCCGCCGAGGAACTGGGCGCGTCCGTCGGCCGGCGAGGCGTCGGCCCCGAGGGTCATGATCAGGCCGGCGCCGAGCCCGTTGCCGACCCCGAGGACAGTCGCGGCCGCGGTCACGGCGACGAGGCTCGTCGCGAGCGGCAGCAGCGCCATGCCCAGACCGAGCACGAGCATGCTGGGCACCGCGGCGGCAACCCGCCCGTACCGGTCCATGAGCCAGCCCGAGGGGTAGAAGAGCAGCATGTCGACGGCGCCCGCGACGCCGAAGACGAGCGAGGTCTGGGCCGGGCTGAACCCGACCGACTCGGCCCAGAGGGGCACGAGCGCCTCGCGGATGGCTCGGGCTCCGGCCACGCACATCGCGCCCGTGCCGAGGGTCAGCAGGACGTCCCGGTGCTCGAGGAGCACCGACGCGACCGACCGCGGCACGCGCGTCCGGCCCCGGGCGCTCCCGGAGCCCCCGCCGGTCCGGGCGTTCCCGCTGTTCCCGGTCGTCCCGCTGTTCCCGATGGTCCCGGCGTCCGCGACACCGCTCCGCGACGCCCGGGCGTCGTGGCCGGCCGTGATGTCGGGCGCGACGAGGACGAGGACGAACGCGGCGACGCTCGCGACGCCGCCGACGGCATAGGCCGACTCGGTCCCCCACCGGGAGATGACGAGCGAGCCGACGAACGGGCCGATGAAGTAGCCGATGCGGTGCACCCCGCCGAGCGTCGACAGTGCCCGCGCCCGCATCGCCACCGGCACCGCCTCGGTCAGGTAGGCCTGGCGGGCCAGACCGAAGAGCGAGCCGGCCAGCCCGATGACGAGCACCCCGGAGAACAGCGCCGTCACCGTGCCGGCGAGCGCGGCCACGACCATGCCGACCGCCTCCACGACCGCGGCTGCCATGAGGGCACGCCGCTCGCCGATGCGGGCGGCAAGGGCCCCCGACGGCAGGTCGCCGAGCAGCTGGCCGAGGCCGAGCGTCCCGACGAGGAGCGCCGCCACCCCCACCGACGCGCCCATCTCACGGGCCGAGACGGCGATGATGGGCGAGACGGCACCGGCACCCGTCGAGCCGAGGAGCGTCGGTCCGTAGGCCGACAGCGCGATGGCGCGCAGCCGGACCGGGGGCCCGCCGGGAGAGCCGGGCTCGCGGCTGCCGGGCTCGCCGGGAACGCGCCCGGTCCGTCCCGGTTCGCGCCCGGCACGGCCCGCCGGGTCGCCCTGAGTCTCGGTCACGCCACAGGACCCTAACGATCGGGTTACTCGGGTGGCCCGGGCATCCCGGGCGACGGAACGATGGGCCGATGACGACGAGCGAGCGGGCGACGGGGGCCCTGGCGGTGGCTGCGGCCGCCGCCCTCGTCGTCGCGCTCGCCTCGCCGGTGGCCACCGCGGTCTTCGGTCTCATCCTGCTCGGGACGCTCGCCGTCCTGCTCGAGGTCCGCTACCTCGTGGGTCGCCTGCCGGTCATCGCGCGCCGTGACGTCGTGAGTGGCCTCGCGGTGCTCCTCGCCGGCACGAGCGTGCTCCGGCTGGCCGAGCACCTCGTCGGCAGCCAGGCGCGGCGCGCCGAGGCGGTCGTGGGCTTCTGCGTCGTCGCCCTCGTCGCCCGGGTCGGGCTGCGCGGACGCCGACGCCTCGCCGCGTACGCCGTCGCCGGCATCCTCGCGGCCGCCTCCCTCGTGTGGCCCGACCACTACGCGTTCGCGCTCCTGCACCTGCACCAGCTCGTCGTGCTCGTCTTCCTCTGGGACTGGGCCGCGCGGCTGCCGCGGGTCCGCGACCGCCGCCTCTTCCGCGGCGTGCAGCTGGCGTGGGGCCTGCTCGTGCCCGCGCTCGTCCTCGTCGGCACGGTCGACGGCTGGCTCACCGGCGAACCCGGCGTCGCGCGCAGCGTCGTCGGGGACGGGCGCTCGATGCTCGCCGCGGCGGCGCTGCCCGGTGACGCGTCCGGCCCGCTCGGGCTACGCCTGCTCACCGTGTACGCGTTCCTCCAGACGGTCCAGCTGCTCGTGTGGGTCGCCTTCATGCCGCGGTTCGCGACCGAGGAGTCGGCCCACTTCGAGCGCCGGTTCCCGTGGCTGACAGGGGCGCGGGTGTGGACCGTGGGGTTCGTCGCCGCGGCCACCTTCGCCGTCGTCTTCGCGCTCGGTTTCCGGCAGGGGCAGGTTTTGTTCGGGGCGCTGTGGTCCTGGGCCGTGCACCTCGAGATGGCCGCCGCGCTCGTCGTCGTCGCGGCCGGCCGCCGGGTCCCCTCCGCCCCGCGCCTGCGGCTCGTGCGCACACCGGCAACGGCGCGGGGCGACGCCGCGGACCGGCGCGACCGGCGCGACCGGCGCGACGGGCGCGGGGGCGGTGACGCGGACGGGCCCGGCGCGAACGGCGCCGGCGACGTGGGCCGCACCGGTGCCGCGGGCCGCGTCGGTCCCGGCCGGCGCGGCGGTCACGGAACGGTGACCGAGCCCGAACCGGCGACGGCCGTGGCCCCCGACGCCGAGGTCGGCGGCTGACCGAGCCCGCGAGCGTCACCTCGCGCCGGTGGAAAAGTCCTTGCCCCCTCCTGCGGGCCGGTCGTACGGTCGTTGCATCGACAACGGAAGGAGGTGATCCGAGAAGTGATCTCTTCCGGAACGTGTGAGGTGGCCACGCGATAGTCGCGTCCCCACCTGCACCCAGGAATGAGGCAGGGCGGTCCGGTCAGCCGGGCCGCCCTGTTCCGTGTCCGCCCTCCTGCGGCACGCGCGTCACGGCTGGAGCCGTGAGCTCGCCCAGGCCGACGCATCGGCCAGGGTGCCCTCGCCGGTACGCCTGAAGACGATGCGGTCGTGCAGCCGGTTGGCGCGCCCGGCCCAGAACTCCACCTCGTCGCAGACGATGCGCCAGCCGCCCCAGAAGTCGGGCACCGGCACGTCCGAGTCGCTGCCGGTGTCGGGGAACCGGTCGAGCGCCTCCCGCCAGCGCCGCTCGAGCTCGGCCCGGTCGGCGGCCGGCTGCGACTGGTCCGAGGCCCAGGCCGACAGCCGGGCCCCGTACGGCCGCGTGGAGAAGTACGCCTCGATCTCGGCGCGCCCGACGAGCTCGGCCCGACCGCGGAACCGGATCGCCCGGTACAGCGACGGCCACGTCAGGGACGCTGCGACGTGCGGGTTGGCCCGCAGCTCCTCGCTCTTGGCCGACCGGAGGTTCGTGACGAACCCGGGACCCCGCTCGTCGAAGAACCGCATGAGGACGGTGCGCACGTTCGGCACACCGGACGCGTCGACCGTGGCCACCGAGAGCGCCGTCGGCTCGGGGACGTCGTCACGCTCGGCGGCCGCCCGGACGGCGGTGTCGACCCAGTCGCGGGCCTGCTCGTACGGGCTGGGGGCCACCTGCGACTCGTCGAGCCCCTGCCCCGCGTAGTCGACGCGTCGTACCTGCAGCGGCACGGCCGCGCCGAACGTGTCCGACGCGCCCGATGCGGTGCCGCGGACGGCGGCGTGGTCGGCCTCCCTGGCGGCGGCGCCGGCGGGGTGGGCGGCCTCCCTGGCGCCGTCGGCGTCGGGGACCGCCGGGGACGACGGGTCGGCGGGTGTCTGCATGACCTCAGACTAGGGTTTGGACCAGACGGCCCGGGGCGGGCGTCAGTCAGGCAGCGGCGGCACGCGGAGCGATCGATCGGCCCGGCGGCGGGCAGGAGGAGGACGCGCGATGGCAGGCAAGGGCAAGCTGATCGGCCGGGGCGTCCGGCTCGGGATCAAGTACGGCCCCCAGATCTGGGTCGCGACGCAGGCCCTGCGGGAACCGGCCAAGGAGGCCGTCGGCAAGGCGGTCTCGAGCGAGAAGGCCCGCCGGCAGGCCATGGCGCACGCGACGTCGCTGTCCGAGGGCAGCATCCTCAAGGTCTACAAGGGCGACCGGGCGCACTGGGTCGTCTTCGGCGGCGACGAGCCGGTCGGCGTCTACCCGCCGGCCGACCTGCCGCTGGCCACGCTCGTCGAGCGGGCCGACCTCACCAAGCGGATCCGCCCGCAGGACAAGGTGGGGATCAAGGGACGCGCCAAGGACGCCGCCACCGCGGCGCTGCGTCGGGGCAGGCCCAACCAGCTCGGCTGACAGCCCCGCCTGCCCCGCCGTTCCCGGGCCTGCACGGGGCTCAGTCGGCGACGACGATGCCCAGCTCGGCGGCGAGCGCGTCGGACAGGTCGATGACCTGCGGACGCGACAGCGTCGCCCCCTTGAGCCCGGCGATCCCGTGCGGCGACCGCAGCGTGGCGCCGGACAGGTCGAGGCGCCGGTAGGTCCCGCGGCCGAACGAGGGCTCGACGAGGGTGCAGCCCTCGAAGCTGAGACCGTCGACCGTGGCCTCCTGCAGGTCCAGCTCGACGACGACGCAGTCGATGAAGGCGACGTCCTTGAGCCGGGCCCCGCGCAGGTTGAGGAAGTCGACCTTGCCGCCGCGCACGGTCACGTCGCGCCACGTCGAGCTCCACGCCGACACCGCGCCGAGCCGGCAGCCGTCCAGGCTCGTCTCGACGAGGCTCGCCTCCTGCAGGCCGACACCGACGCCGTGGACGCGGTCCCACTCGCACTCCGACCAGCGCGACGCCTCGAGGTGGGCCTCGTCGAGGCACGCGTCGACGAGGGTGCACTCGAGGAAGGTGAACCCGCCCGCGCGAGCGCCGCTGAAGTCGGTCCCCTCGAAGCGGACGGCGTCCTGGTTGGCGTCCCGTGTGGTGAACACCGCGTCGCGAAAGGAGGTCTGGTCGGCTGCTGACGGCATACGGTGAGTCTCGCAGCGGTCCCGGTGCTCACCGACGGCCCCCGGCCGACGCGACCGCTGCCTCGCCTCCACACCGCGGTGGTACCGCCTGCACAGCAAGGACCGTCATGGCAGACAGCACACCGGACCCTGACTTCAAGCCGGGTCTCGAGGGAGTCATCGCGTTCGAGTCGACGATCGCCGAGCCGGACAAGGAGGGCGGCGCCCTCCGCTACCGCGGGGTCGACATCGACGACCTCGTCGGCCGGGTCGACTTCGGGCACGTCTGGGGCCTGCTCGTCGACAACGAGTTCGACCCCGGGCTGCCCCCGGCCGAGCCCTACCCCCTGCCCGTCCACACCGGCGACGTCCGGGTCGACGTCCAGTCGGCGCTCGCGATGCTGGCGCCCGTCTGGGGCTTCCGTCCGACCCTCGACATCGACGCCGAGGAGGTCCGCGACAACCTGGCCCGGGCCGCCGTCATGGCCCTGTCGTTCGTCGGGCAGTCGGCGCGCGGGCTCGGCAAGCCGATGGTGCCGCAGCGAGAGGTCGACAACGGCCGCACCATCACCGAGCGGTTCATGATCCGCTGGCGCGGCGAGCCCGATCCGCGCCACGTGGAGGCCGTCGACGCGTACTGGGTGTCGGCCGCGGAGCACGGCATGAACGCGTCGACGTTCACCGCGCGCGTCATCACCTCGACGGGCGCCGACGTCGCGGCCGCGCTCTCCGGCGCGGTCGGGGCGATGTCGGGTCCCCTGCACGGCGGCGCGCCCTCGCGCGTCCTGCACATGCTCTCGGGCGTCGAGGAGCAGGGCGACGCGTCGGCGTACGTCAGGGGCGTCCTCGACCGGGGCGAGCGGCTCATGGGCTTCGGCCACCGCGTCTACCGCGCGGAGGACCCGCGGGCCCGCGTCCTCCGCGCCGCGTGCGAGCGACTGGGCGCGCCGCGCTACGAGGTCGCGGCGGCGCTGGAGAAGGCTGCGCTCGAGGAGCTGCAGGCCCGGCGCCCCGACCGCGTCCTCGCCACCAACGTCGAGTTCTGGGCCGCCGTCATCCTCGACTTCGCCGAGGTGCCGCCGCAGATGTTCACCCCGATGTTCACGTGTGCGCGAACGGCCGGCTGGTCGGCGCACATCCTCGAGCAGAAGCAGACCGGCCGCCTCATCCGTCCGTCGTCGCGGTACGTCGGCGAGGGCCCGCGGCGGCCCGAGGACGTCGCCGGCTGGACGCCCGAGGTCGGCCGCTGACCGAGGCCTGAGCCCCGGCGCCTCCGGGTGCCGGGGCGGGACGACGCGCGTACCGTGGCGGGAGGAACCTCGCAAAGAGGACACCGACAGCGCCCAGACTCGGGAGGCACCATGGTGCGGCGTGCGGTCGTCAGAGCGTCCATCGCGGCGGGAGGGGTCGTCCTCGCCGCCGGCGCGGTGACGGCGTCCGGCCCGCCGGCGGCCGTCGCGTCGCCGGTCGCGCCGGCAGCGGCCACGGCCACGGCGGCCGCCCCCACGGCCACGGCGGCCGCGCCCAAGCTGCAGGTGACGACGGTCGTCTCCGGACTGGCCTACCCGTGGGACCTCACCTGGGTCGGCGGGCTGATGCTCTACGACCTGCGCGGCGGCCAGGTGTGGTCCAAGCGCGAGGGCGCGGCGCCGCGTCGCGTCGCGATCACCGGCTTCCCGTCGGTCTACGTCAACAGCGAGGGCGGCCTGCTCGGGATGGTGGCCGACCCCGCCGCGGCGTCGAACAAGCGGTTCTACACCTGCCAGGCGGTGCGGGACGGCGCGGGCAACCCGCTCGACGTCCGGGTGCTGCGGTGGCGCCTGACGAGCGACACCACCGCGGTGTCCGCCGGCGCGCCGCTCGTCACGGGCCTCCCGCTCACGAGCGGCCGGCACAGCGGCTGCCGGCTGCGCTTCGGCACCGACGGGAAGCTCTACGTCGGCACCGGCGACGCCGCGGTCGGCACCAACCCGCAGAGCCTGACCTCCCTGGGCGGCAAGGTCCTTCGGGTCGGTTCGGACGGGACGATCCCGACCGACAACCCCTTCTACTCCCGCGGCGGCAACGCCCGGTACGTGTGGAACTACGGGCACCGCAACGTCCAGGGCCTCGCGCTGCGGCCCGGCACGAGCGAGCTGTGGTCGGCCGAGCACGGCACGAGCGTCGACGACGAGATCAACCTGTCGGTCCGGGGCGGCAACTACGGCTGGGACCCGGTCCCCGGGTACGACGAGTCGACGCCGATGACCGACCTGTCGAAGTTCCCGTCGGCGCGTACGGCCCAGTGGTCCTCGGGTGACCCGACGGTCGCCACGAGCGGCGCGACCTTCCTGCGCGGCGCGGCGTGGGGGCAGTCGCAGGGCGCGCTCGCGGTCGGGCTGCTCAAGGGCCAGGGCATCTACCTCATGCGGCTGAACCCGTCGCCGAGCACCGGGAAGGTGGCCCGCGTCGAGCGGCTCGCCGTCGCGCAGGGGTACGGACGCATCCGCGCCACGCAGCTCGGACCCGACGGCTCGCTGTGGTTCACGACGTCGAACGGCACGAACGACCGGATCGTCCGGGTCCGCCCGACCGGCACCGTCCCCCGCAGGAGCGCCGGGCAGCTCGTCTCGACCGTCGGTGTCACGGCCGCACGCACCGGAAGCGAGGTCCTCGCCTTCGCGCGCGGGGCCGACGGCTCGGTGCGCTTCACCCGCTCGACCGACGACGGTTCGACGTGGGCGTCGTGGGCCAACACGTGGGTCACCTCAACCGATGCTCCGTCGGCGACGAGCTCGCGTGCCGGACGCGTCGACCTGCTGACCCGCAACGGCTCCGGCCAGGTCGTCCACTCGTGGTACGTCGGCGGCGTCCGCAAGGGTGCGACCAACCTCGGCGGACGCGTCGTCGCCCAGCACGCGTCGTCGCTCGGTGACGGGACGCTCGACGTGTTCGCGGTGGCCCCCGACGGCACCGGCTGGCGTCGGCACTTCGACGGACGAGCCTGGCATGCCTGGCTGCGGGCCGGTGGCGTCTTCACCTCCGGGCTCTCGGCGTCGGCCTCACCCTCGACAGGGGGAACGGTCGTCAGCGGTCGTGGCACCAACGGTGCGACGTACGAGACGCTCTTCCTGCCGAGCAGCACGAGTCGCCGGACGTGGACGATGCGCCGGGACTCGCTGTCCCTCTTCTCGGACCGGGCGCTCGGCGACACCTTCACCGGGCACGCGCGGGTCGCGGTCGGCGTCGGCATCGACGGCCACCTCGTCGTGCAGCGTGGCAGCGTCCTCACCGGGACCACGGCCCCCTTCACCTCGGCGCCCGACGTCGTGACCCGCTCCGACGGCGGCTTCCTCGCCTTCGGTCGGGCCGTCGACGGGACCCTGTCCCTCTACGACGCGCGTCCGGGCCGCTACGTCACGCGGTCGCTCGGCGGCACCGTCCGCTGACGACGCTCGGTTGCCTCAGGAGTGCGCGGTTCCCTCAATGGTGCGGCCCACAGGCCCCGCCCCTCGAGGAACCGAGCACTCCTGGGGCTGAGCCGCATCGCGGCGCGGGCAGGCTCATGCCGCCCAGCGACGCGAGTCGGCGACCGCCTGCGCGGCCCGCGCGCCGATGAGTCGGATGTCGTCGAGCTCGCTCCAGACGTACCGGGCGAAGAAGAAGCCCCTGCGACGCATCGCGTCCTCGCGCCGCTTCTCCTCGAACGCGGCCTCGCGCCCGCCGTACTTCCGCGCACCGTCGAACTCGACGAGGACGCGTGTCCCGCGGATCCGGAAGTCGGCGAACCGCGGGCCCAGGTCGGTCGTCACCTCGAACTGCGGGTCGAGCGTGTAGCCAAGGCCGCGGAGCCGGTGACCGATGATGCTCTCCCCCGGCGACTCGATGCGGTCGTCGGCCTCCCGCAGGATCGCCCGGACCGGGCCGATGCCTCGGCGGCCGGCCAGCAGCCCGCACGCGGCGTCGAGCTGCTCGGTCGTCACGAGCGCCCGGTGCAGGGCAGCGTCCGCGGCCACGAGAGCGCTGAGGGGCAGACCTTCGAGGCCGGCCTGGACGATCCCGACGGCCGTCGGCACCCGGTCCGGCAGGGCACCGGACAGGGCCGGCGGCAGCTCGGGGAGGGGCCGGTGGATCTTCAGGCCCCTGCCGTTGCGGGTCGTCCCCCGGCCCCTTCTCGTCAGGTGGACCACGCCGAGATCGAGGGCGTGGTCGGGCAGGTTCTGGGCCACGAGCAGCGACTGGTGGCTGAGCAGCGCGCGGCCTCCGAAGCGCTGCCACCCGGCCGTGGCCCGCAGCCAGTGCAGGTCTCGCGCGTCGCGCGCCGGCCGGACCGAGTACCAGCCCCGGAGCAGGGGCACGAGGAGCCCGGCGCGGACCGCTGCGGCGATCGCGCCGTCGGAGTGCCCGGCCTCCGACAGCCGTGCGGCGCTGACGACGTCGCCCTGGGCCAGCTGCTCCACGTCCATCGCGCCATGATGGCGCGGTGGGCAGCATCCGCGCGGATGGCCTGTGGACGGTGACGGGCCGTGCCGCCAGCAGTGCGACTTCCCCGCAGGTGTGCGCGGTTCAGCCGCCACTCGTGCGGGAGACGCGCACTCCTGACGCGAACCCGGACCCGTGGGTGAGCGAGTGGCGGCGTCCACACATCGGGCAACGGTGTCCAGTACGTGGGCACCTGGGGTTCAATGTGGCGGGTGACGCCGACGCCGCCCGTGTCCCGTGGTGGCCAGCATCCGAGGTGAGACAGACGTGACCGAAGCACCCGCCGTGAACCCGACCATCACGATCCCCGACGAGCTGCTGCCGAGCGACGGACGCTTCGGCTCGGGGCCCTCGAAGGTGCGCAGGGAGCAGGTGGAGTACCTCGGGTCCCTCGCCCGGACCGTCCTCGGCACCTCGCACCGCCAGCCGCCGGTCCGGGCCCTCGTCGGTGAGGTGCGGCAGGGTCTGCGCGACCTCTTCTCGCTCCCCGAGGGCTACGAGATCATCCTCGGCAACGGTGGTTCCACCGCGTTCTGGGACATCGCCGCCTTCGGCCTCGTCCGCGACCGCGCCCAGCACCTGTCGTTCGGTGAGTTCTCGAGCAAGTTCGGCAAGGTCACCAAGGCCGCGCCGTTCCTCGGCGAGCCGACCGTCATCACTGCCGAACCGGGCACGCTCGCGGCGCCGCGGGCCGAGGCCGGCGTCGACGTCTACGCCTGGCCGCACAACGAGACCTCGACCGGTGTCATGGCCCCGGTCGTGCGCGTCGAGGGCGCCGACGACGACGCGCTCCTGCTCGTCGACGCGACGTCCGGCGCCGGCGGCCTGCCGGTCGACATCACCGAGGTCGACGTCTACTACTTCGCCCCGCAGAAGTGCTTCGCCTCCGACGGCGGCCTCTGGCTCGCGGCCTTCTCCCCCGCCGCGCTCGCCCGCGTCGAGGAGATCGCCGGCACCGGCCGCTGGGTCCCCGACTTCTTCAGCCTGCCGACGGCCGTCGACAACTCGCTGAAGAACCAGACGTACAACACGCCTGCGCTCTCGACGCTGGCGCTGCTCAACAGCCAGCTCCGCTGGATGCTCGGCAACGGCGGCCTCGACTGGGCGACGTCGCGCACCCGCGACTCCAGCTCGCGCCTCTACACGTGGGCCGAGCAGAGCGGGTACACGACGCCCTACGTCAGCGACCCGGCCGCCCGCTCGCAGGTCGTCGGCACCATCGACTTCGACGAGCGCATCGACGCGGCCGCCGTGGCCACGGTGCTGCGCGCCCACGGCATCGTCGACGTCGAGCCCTACCGCAAGCTCGGTCGCAACCAGCTGCGGGTCGCGATGTTCCCCGCCGTCGAGCCGGAGGACGTCTCGACGCTGACCCGGGCCATCGACCACGTCGTGGCCCAGCTCGGCTGACGTCCCGACCCGCGAGCGCGACCCACAGACATACAGCACACGACGCACCACGAGGGGCCGGTCCCGCACGGACCGGCCCCTCGTCACGTCCCGACCTACCACGACGCGTGACCTTCCGCCTCCCGACTCGTTGACCCTCCGACCGCCAATGGGGGCGGCTGTCCTCGAGGAGTCACCATGGTCCGCATCGTCCGAGCCGGTCGCGTCAGCCGACGCGTCGCCGCGGCGCTGCCCGTCATCGCGCTCGCGGCCACCGTCATCGCCGTGGCCGCCCGTTCCGGGGCCGACACCGTCGCGTCGCCCACGTCGCTCACCGTGCCCGACCAGGCCGTGACGCAGTCGGCCGGCCCGGACTACCCCGACGCCGGTCCCGCACCGGCCCCGATGCAGCTGCCGCCGGTCTACGACACGTACACCTCCGACTTCGCGAGCGTCGCGGTCCCGAGCGCGGCGCAGGAGGCCGTGCACGCCCTGGGCAGCTTCATGCCCGTGCGGCTCGACGCCAACGGCATCCCGAGCCTGGCTCTCGAGGCCTACCAGCGCGCCGCCGGGCTGCTCGGCCGCGTCGACCCCGCATGCGGCGTCGACTGGGCGCTGCTCGGCGCCATCGGCCGCGTCGAGAGCAACCACGCGCAGTTCGGCGGCAACCGGCTCGACGCGTCGGGCGTCGCCCGCCCGGGGATCATCGGCATCCCCCTCGACGGCAGCCGTGGCACGACGCGCATCACCGACACCGACGGCGGCCGACTCGACCGTGACGGCGTCTTCGACCGGGCCGTCGGTCCGATGCAGTTCATCCCCACGTCGTGGGCCTCGATGGGTCGTGACGGCAACGGCGACGGGGTGGCCGACCCGCAGAACCTCACCGACGCCGTGACCGCGGCGGGTGCCATGCTGTGCTCGGGGCACGCCGACCTGCGCGACCCCCGCGCCGCCTACGACGCCGTGTTCCGCTACAACCACTCGGACCGCTACGTGCGCAGCGTCCTGTCCATCGCCGACGCGTACCGCCGCGGGGTCTCGGTCGTCCCGGTCGGGGCCCTGCCCGCGGCGCGTCCGGCCGCCGGCACGGGAACCGCCACCCCGGACGGGTCGGGGTTCGCCTACCCCGGCCCGCCGGCCCACCAGCCGACGGCTTCGCCGAGCGCCCGTCCCACACCGGGTCCCTCGGCGAAGCCGTCGCCCTCGGCCTCGCGTCCCGCCCCGAGGCCGTCGTCCTCGGCCGGGCCGACGCCGGCACCCGCGCCCGCCAAGCCGCGCCCGGCGATCACCGTGCCGGTCCCCAAGGTGCCGGGGGCACCGCTCCCGACGCCGACGGTGCCGCTGCCGGACGTCCCGTCCGTCCCACTGCCCGCCGCCACCCTGCCCGCCGAGATCGTGCGGCTCCTGGCCCTGCCGCACCTGCCGCTGCTGCCCGGCGACCCCACCGGCCTGGTCCGCGTGCTCGACCCGCTCACGGCCAAGGTCGTCTGCGTGCTCGACGAGAAGGTGGTCACCTGCCCGGGCGGCGGGCTCCTCGGCTGAGGCCGAGTCACCCCTCACACGGAAGCGGCCGCCGCTGCTCGGGCGGCCGCTTCCGTCGCGCGTGGCATCCGGGCGGACGGTGCGCGCCGGTCAGCGGTTCACGACCGCCGCGATGACGGCGATGACGAGGAACAGCACGAGCGCCGCGACGGTGATGCGGTGGCGGAACTTGAAGTTCACCGCGTCACCTCGGGTGCCGTCGGCACCTCCGACGGCGTCGCCGTGGCCAGCCGGATCTGGAACCGCGGCCGGGACTGGGTCTGGAAGGTCACCGCGACATTCTGCCGACGTGCGAACCACAGGGCCACCGCCACCAGGGACAGCCCGACGGCGATGGTCCCGATGCCGATGGTCCACCGGGCGCCCCACTCGTCTCCGATCCAGCCGATCATGGGCGCCCCGATCGGGGTGCCGCCCATGAAGATCGCCATGTAGAGGGCCATGACGCGTCCGCGCATGACGGGGTCGACGCTGACCTGCACCATGGCGTTGGCCGTCGTCAGGGCGGTGAGGGCGGACAGGCCGGTGGGCACGAGGTAGAGCCCGAAGAGGACGTAGCTCGGGGCGGTCGCGAGCAGGGCCGTGGAGACGGTGAACCCGACGAGCGCGGTGAGCAGGACCCGGAGCCGCGGTCGGGCCCGGCGGGCAGAGAGCAGGGCCGCGGTCAGCGACCCGACGGCCATGATCGAGCCGAGCAGGCCGTACTCGCCGGGGCCCTTGTCGAAGACCTTCGTGGCCATGAGCGCCATCGTCACCTGGAAGTTCATGCCGAAGGTGCCGAGGACGAAGACGAGGACCATGACGAGCACGAGGTCGGGGCGTCCGCGCACGTAGCGCAGGCCCTGGCGGATCTGCCCCTTGCCACGGGCGAGGGGCGAGGGCCTCAGCTCGGCGGCGTTCATCCGCACGAGGGCGGCGAGGACGAAGACGAACGTCGCCGCGTTGACGAACAGTGCCGGGGCGATCCCGAACGCCGCGATGCCGACGCCGGCGACCGCGGGACCGATGAGCCGCCCGAGGTTGAACGAGGCGCTGTTGAGGGCGACCGCGTTGGGCAGGTGGTCGACGTCGACCATCTCGGAGACGAACGTCTGGCGCGCCGGGTTGTCGACCGCGGTGGCGACGCCCTGCAGCAGGGCGAGGACGTAGACGTGCCAGAGCTGGACGACGTCGGTCGCGGTGAGGACGGCCAGCAGCAGCGCCGTGACGAGCAGCGCGGTCTGGGTGCCGAAGAGCAGCCGCCGCTTGGGCAGCCGGTCGACGAGCATCCCCGCGAAGGGCGCGAGGAGCAGGAACGGCAGGAACTGCAGGCCCGTGACGAGGCCGAGGGCCGTCGCCGAGTGGTCGGTGAGGACGGTGAGGACCAGCCAGTCCTGGGCGACCCGACCCATCCACGTGCCGACGTTCGACACGATCGCGCCCGAGGCGTAGATGCGGTAGTTGCGGATGCCGAGGGAGTGGAAGGTGGGGCTCACTTGGAGGCCACCTTCGCCAGCACGACGGCGGCGCGCTGCAGCAGGTCCCTCTCGTCGTCGGTGAGGGCCTCGAAGCGCTCGAGCATCCACTCGTCGCGGTGGCGGCGGATGCGGCGCACGGCCTTGCGGCCCTCCGGGGTCAGCGACAGGATCACCTGCCGGCCGTCCTCGGGGTCGTCGGCCCGGGCGACGTAGCCGCCCTCGACGAGGGCACCGGTCGTGCGCTTCATGCTCGGGGCGGAGACGCGCTCGATCTCGGCGAGCTCGCTGTTCGTGCGCGGGGCGTCCTCGAGCCGGCAGAGCACGGAGAAGTGGTGCGGCGGCAGCTCGCGGTCGGACTCGAACCGGACGCGGCGCGAGATCCGCATGCACGCGAGGCGGATGTCGTTGCTCAGCGAGACGAGCTCGCTGCGGGAAAGGGTCTTGGTACGCAAACGAGTGCTTTCGGACGTGATGCTCGGTGGGATGCTTAGCCTAACTCATTACCTCGGCTAACTATTCCGGAACACGCCGAGCATGGAAACGCGAAGAGCCCCCGCCCGGGTGGGCGGGGGCCCTTGCGAGGCAGGCGGGGCGCGGGTCAGCCGAAGAGACCCTGCAGGGGCGTCTTGACGAAGTAGACGACGAAGAAGGCGGCGACGACCCACAGCAGCGGGTGCACCTGGCGCGCGTGGCCCTTCGCGATCTTGAGGAGGACCCAGGCGATGAAGCCCGCGCCGATGCCGACCGTGATGTTGTACGTGAACGGCATGAGGACGATGGTGAGGAAGGCCGGGAGGGCGACCTCCATCTCGGTCCAGTCGATGTTCGTGACCTGGCTCATCATGAGGAAGCCGACGATGACGAGCGCGGGGGCCGCCGCCTCGGAGGGCACGACCGCGAACAGCGGGGCCAGGAACGTCGCGAGGAGGAACAGGACACCGGTCACGACCGACGCGAGGCCGGTGCGAGCGCCCTCCTCGACGCCGGACGCCGACTCGATGTAAGACGTGTTGCTGCTGACCCCACCGGCGCCACCGGCGATCGCCGCGACGGAGTCCACGACGAGGATGCGGTCGGTGTGCGGCGGGTTGCCGTCCGCGTCGAGCAGCCGTGCCTCGGTGCCGATGGCCACGACGGTACCCATCGTGTCGAAGAAGTCGGCGAGCAGCAGCGAGAAGACGAACATGACGGCGGTGACGATGCCGAGCTTCTCGAAGGAGCCGAGGAGGCTGAACTGGCCGAGGATGCCGAGGTCGGGGGTCTGGGTCACCGAGTCGGGCAGCTCGGGCACGGTGAGCGACCAGGCCGAGGGGTTGGTCAGCGCACCCTTGTCGTTGAAGACGCGCGGGCCGATGTGGAAGATCGCCTCGAGGACCATCGCGAGGACGGTGGCCCCGACGATGCCGATGAGGATGGCGCCCTTGACCTTGCGGATGAGCAGCATCGCGATGAGGAAGACGCCGACGACGAAGACGAGGGTCGGCCAGCCGTCGAGGCTGCCGCCGATGCCGAGCTCGCTCGGCACCGAGCCGGGCGTCGTCGGACGGCGCGCGAAGCCGGCGTCGATGACCCCGATGTAGGCGATGAACAGGCCGATGCCCACCGAGATCGCGACCTTGAGCGGGGCCGGGATGGCCCTGAAGACCGCCTTGCGGAACCCGGTGAGCACGAGCACGAGGATGATGACGCCCTCGATGACGACCAGGCCCATGAGGTCGGCGTACGTGATCTTCTCGGCCGAGTGCGTCAGCACCATCCCGGTGATGAGCCCGTTGATGCCGAGACCGGCCGCGAGCGCGATCGGGAAGTTGGCGACCAGTCCCATGAGGATCGACATGACGCCCGCGACCACGGCGGTGCCGACGGCGACGAGCAGCTTGCTCTGCCCGAGGTCGGTGGTCCCGCCGATCATCTGTCCGGACCCGTCGACGACGCCGGAGAGGATGATCGGGTTGAGCACGACGATGTAGGCCATCGTGAAGAAGGTGACGACGCCGCCGCGGATCTCGCGCGCGAGGGTCGACCCGCGCTCGGTGATCCGGAAGAAGCCGTCGAGCCCGGAGACGCCCGAGCGGGCGTGGGTATCGGTCGACATGGCGCACACCCTAGTGGCGGGGCGTTTCGTGCGCGTGACCAGACCCTAGGCTGTCCGCGTGACCGACGAGAACGTCCCGCACGACTCCCAGCCCGACGCCCGGCCGACGCACGCGTCGCAGCTGCGCCCGCTGCCCGTGCCGATGCGGCGGATCGTCGAGGCCGGGGTGCTGGCGTGGGTCGTGGCCCTGCTCGTCGTGCTCGTCGTGCCGGGGCTGCACTCCGGCGACCGCTCCTGGTGGCCGTGGACGTGCGTGGCCGGCATCGGGCTCGGCGGGATCGGCTGGACCTACCTGCGCCGTGGACGCGGCAACGCCCGGAACGCCGGCTGACGCGTCCGCCTCACTCGGCGTCCGCCGACGCCTCACCCTGCGGGCCCTCGGAGGGCTCGGACGGCTCGGACGGCTCGGACGGCTCGGACGGCTCGGAGGGCTCGGAGGGCTCGGAGGGCCCAGCGGACTCAGCGGGCTCAGGGGGTTCGGAAGTCTTCGGTGCCTCGGTCGTCTCGGTGGTCTCGGAGGTCGGCGTCGCCGCCCGCTCGACCGGCTCGAGGTCGACGGCGAGCTCGTCGACGACCGGCTCGCCGACCGGCACCGGGGCCTGGTGGTCGAGGTCGGTCTCGGAGTGCGCGCCGCACCCGTGGTCCAGGCTCACGACCCGGCCGTCGGACGGGCTCCACTCGTTGGCGCAGACACCGAAGACGGCGCGCAGCGCGCCCGCCATCGGCACGAAGTAGCCGCACGAGGAGCACCGCTCGGTGGCCTTCTGGGCGATCTCGGAGCTGGGGCCGTTGTCGCCCTCGTACCAGCGCGTCGCCGCGGTCTCGCGACCCTCGGCCGACAGGACCCGCCTGCGTCCGAGGCCGAGCTCGACGATCGCCACCTGGTCGACGTCCTCGTCACCCGTCGCCTCGAAGCCCGCCTCGAGGTTGGGGTCGTCGAGCCGGTAGGGCAGCACGTCGCCGGCACCGAGGTCGCCCGGAGCCAGCCGGTCGGCGTACGGGACCCACTCGGGGGCGAGGACGGCGTCCGGCCCCGGCAGCAGGTTGGTCTCGCAGACGGTCGCCACCTTGCCGCGCGGCACACGGGCGAGGCTGACGCCCCAGCGCCAGCCCCGGTAGCCCGGCGACGTGCAGCCGAACCAGTGCATGGCGAGGCGCTCACCGAGCGGCTCGACGCCGAGGTGGTCTCCCACCGTGCCGGGCTCGGCGATGCCGTCGAGGGCGTCACGGGCGAGGTCGACGGCCGCGGCGAGCACGGCGTCCTGCTTGGTGGCGGTGCCGATCATGGACGTCACTTCTCCAGCTCGTCGGCGAGGCCGCGCAGGGCTCGCGCGACGTTCGAGGCCAGCTTGCGCTCGGGCCGGCGGCCCGCGCGGTAGGTGTTGCCCACGCCGTCGAGGAGCTGGACGACGTCCTCGATGATGACGGTGAGCTCCTCGACCGTCTTGCGCTCGCGCTTGCTGATGTTCGCGGCCACCGACTGCGTCGGCTCGAGCACCTTGACCTGCAGGGCCTGGGCGCCCTTGCGCCCCTCGACCACGCCGAACTCGACGCGGGCGCCCTTCTTCAGGGTGGTCACACCCTGCGGGAGCGCGTTCGCGTGCAGGAAGACGTCACGGCCGTCGTCCTCGGAGATGAACCCGAAGCCCTTGTCCGCGTCGTAGAACCTGACCTTGCCAGTCGGCACAGCCCACCTCGTTGATCTCGGTCGGTCGCCCCTTCGCGGGCACGACTCGATGGCGCTCGTTGCGCTTCCCTCCAGCCTAACCGCTCGGTGCAAACGGGATTTCGCCTCCGCCGCGCTGGGCTCCCACGTGTACGCTGCGCTCAGCTCGGGACCGCGGCCGGGCCACCGCTCGGGCTGATCCCCCACGTGCCGGTCCACTCCTCCCCCGGCTCGAGCACGACGAGCCCGTCGCCGGAGTTGAAGGCGTCGGCCGGGCAGCTCATCGGCTCGACGGCGATCCCCGGCACGCCCTTGCGGTCGCGGGCCACGGCGGTGAAGACCTGCAGCCACGGGAAGGACTCGTCGGCCCAGAGGGTCACCGTGCCCGATGCCGTGCCGACGCTCGCACGCCAGGCGCCGTCGGGGTCGCGCACGACGTCGGTGTAGGCGGTGTCGAGGTCGGTGCCGCCCACCGGTCGCGTGGTGCGGAAGTCGAGCTCGCCGCCGTCGACAGCGGTCAGTCCGGTCGGCAGCAGCCGGTCGTCGACCTCCACGCGCGTCGCGGCCGGCACCCGCAGCTCGACGTCGGGCAGCAGCGTCTCACCGATCGCGAGGTACGGGTGGGCGCCGTACCCGAACGGGGCCGGCTCGGTGCCCACGTTGCGGGCGGCGACGGTGACGACGAGGCCGGAGTCGTCGAGCAGGTAGGTCGTGCGCAGGTCGAGGTGCCAGTCCCAGCCGGGTTGCGGATGCAGCCGGTAGCCGACGGTCACCGCGTCGTCCTCGAGCTCCACGAGCTCCCACAGGGCCCAGCGGACCAGACCGTGGCTCGCGTTGCCGAGCGGGACCTCGGTGATTGCGAGCTGGTGCTCGGCACCGGCGAAGGTGAAGCGTCCGTCCCGGATGCGGTTGGGCCACGGCATGAGCTGCTGCCCCCGCCCGGACCGGCACGGCTCGTCGGGGCCGTACCCGGCCAGGAGGTCGACGCCGTCGCGGGTCAGCGTGCGCAGTCCGCCGCCGACCTCGACGACCGTCGCCTCGAAGGGGCCGTGCCCGACGGTCCACTGCTGGCCGGTCGGCGACGGCGGACCGGACGCACCGGGCGAGGCGGGGCTGAGCGCGCTCATGAGGCCCACGCTAGCGGTCCGCCGTGGCGCAGGAGGACGGGCGGGCACCGTGCGGGCAGTAGGTTGGGAGGATGGCCACCCCCGCCCGCAGCCTGGCCGACGACATCCGCGCCCGCAGCGACGCCGAGCTGGTCGACCTCGTGCTGGCCCGGCCCGACCTCGCCCGCCCGGCGCCCGCCGACCTCACCGGTCTCGCGGCCCGCGCCAGCACCCGCGCCAGCGTCCAGCGCGCCGTCGAGGCCCTCGACCGCGGCCACCTCCAGGTGCTCGAGGTCCTGATCGTCGCCGGCGACGGGGCTCCGCGGGAGCGGGTCCGCGAGCTGTTCGGCACCGACGACGCGTCGCTCGTCGACACGCTCGTCGACGACCTCTGGCGCCGGGCGCTCGTGTGGCGCGGCGCCGACGGCGAGCACGTCGTGCGCACGGTGCCCGACGTTCTCGGCTCGACGGTGGCCGGCCTGGGCCCACCCCTGCGTGAGCTGCGCCAGACGTTCGTGCCCGAGGACGCCGACCCGGCAGCCGTCCGGCGTGCGCTCGCCGAGGCGCCCGAGGACGCGCGCGCCATGCTGGAACGGATGACGTGGGGCCCGCCCTTCGGCGTCATGCCCTCGGGGCCGGCGGGTCGCTCCACCGCGCGGTGGCTGCTCGAGCAGCACCTTCTCGTGTCCGTCGCCTCCGACCGGGTGGCGCTGCCCCGCGAGGTCGGGCTCGCGCTGCGCGGCGGGCACGTGCACCGCCGACCCGAGCTGACCCCCCCGCCGATCGAGGCGCGCACGGTGTCGCTCGTGGACGCCGTGGCCGGGGGCGCGGCGAGCGAGCTGCTCACGCACGTCGACGAGCTGGCGGCCGCCTGGGGCGCCGAGCCGCCGCGGGTGATGCGCGCCGGCGGGCTGTCGGTGCGCGACCTCCGGGCCACCCAGGACGTGCTCGACCTCGACGCGGACCGCGCGGCGTTCGTCGTCGAGGTGGCCCACGCCGCCGGCCTCGTCGCCGACGACGGCGAGGTCGTGCCGGTGTGGGCGCCGACGTCGGAGATCGACGACTGGTCGAGCGCCGAGTCCGGGCACCGCTGGGCCACCCTCGCCGTCGCCTGGTTCGCCTCGACGCGCGCGCCCCACCTCGTGGGCCGGCGGGCGTCGGGCAGCGGCGCCGTCAACGCGCTCGGGCCCGACGTCCAGTGGCCCGCCGTCCGCACCGTCCGCCGTGACGTGCTCCGCGAGCTCGCCTCGCTCGGGCCGGGCCAGGCGCCCGACGCCGAGTCGCTGCGCGCCCGGCTCACGTGGCGTCGGCCCAACCGGCCCGCCGCCGTGCTCGGCGAGGCCGTCGACGCGGTGCTGCGCGAGGCCGAGTGGCTCGGGGTCACCGGCCGCGGGGCCCTCTCGCCGGCGGGGCGACTCCTCGTCGACGCGCCGGGCGCCGAGCGTGACCGGCTCGAAGCCGTGGCGGCGGCCATGTCGCCGCACCTGCCGGCCCCCGTCGACCACGTGCTCGTCCAGGCCGACCTCACGGCGGTCGCGCCGGGACCGCTCGTCGGTGGTCTCGGGTCCTTCATGCGGCTGTCGGCCGACGTCGAGTCGCGCGGCGGCGCGACGGTCTACCGGTTCACGCCCGAGTCGGTGCGCCGGGCCCTCGACGCCGGGTGGACCGCGGCGGAGTTCCTCGACACGGTGCGCCGGTCCAGCCGCACCCCGGTGCCGCAGCCGCTCGAGTACCTCGTCACCGACGTGGCGCGACGCCACGGCCAGACCCGGATCGGGAGCGCCGCCGCGTACGTGCGCTCCGACGACGAGTCGGTGCTCGACACCATGCTCGCCTCGCGCGACCTCGCTCCCCTGCAGCTGCGCCGCCTGGCCCCCACGGTCCTCGTCTCGACTGCCCACCCCCGCACGCTCGTCGACCTGCTCCGCGACAGCGGCTTCGCGCCGGTCCACGAGGGGTCCGACGGCACCGTCGTGCACGCCGAGACCCCGAAGCGTCGGGCGGGCTCACGCCGGCGCGGGCCGGGCCCGGTCGTCTCGCCCGTCGACCGCGACTTCACGAGCTCGCTCGTCGCCGGCCTGCGCGTCGCCGAGGCCACCGCCGTGCAACGTCGCGCCGAGGAGGAGGCCCGCCCCGGCCCGCGCCTCGAGGCGATGGACCCGGTGGTGACGCTGTCGCTGCTGCGCGACGCGGTCGCCGACCGGCACGGGGTCTGGATCGGCTACTCCGACGGACACGGCGCGACGACGCGTCACCTCATCCACCCGCAGCGGGTCGACGGCGGACGCGTCCGGGCCACCGACGAGTCCGGTCACGAGCGGTCGTGGTCGGTCCACCGCATCACCGGCGCCAGCCTCGACGCCTGAGCGCCGGGTTCGCGTCAGGCCCCCGCGAGCGCACGGACGACGTTGCTCGGGGAGGGCCGGCCCAGCTGGGCGGCCATCCAGACCGAGGTCTCGACGAGCGCGTCGAGGTCGACCCCGGTCTCGACCCCGGCGCCCTGCAGCGCCCACACGAGGTCCTCGGTCGCGAGGTTGCCGGTGGCCGACCTCGCATACGGGCAGCCGCCGAGACCGCCCGCAGACGCGTCGACGACCGACACCCCGTCGCGCAGGGCCGCCATGGTGTTGGCGAGCGCCTGGCCGTACGTGTCGTGGAAGTGAACGGCGATGCGGTCGGTACCGATTCCCTTGCGGGACAGAGCATCCAGGAGCCGGTGCACGTGCCCCGTCGTGCCGACGCCGATGGTGTCGCCGAGGCTCAGCTCGTCGCAGCCGAGGTCCATGAGCCGCTCGGCGGTCTCGACGACCTGGCCGACCGGCACGGGCCCCTCCCAGGGGTCGCCGAAGCACATGGAGACGTAGGCGCGCACCCACATGCCGTCGGCGAGGGCACGCTTCACGACCGGCTCGAACATCGCGTACTGCTCGGCGACCGACCGGTTGAGGTTCTTCTGCGCGAAGGTCTCGGTGGCCGACCCGAAGATGGCGATGGCCTGCAGACCCAGCTCCTCGGCCCGGTCCAGGCCCCGCTCGTTCGGCACGAGGGCCGGACGCCGCCGCCCGACGCCGCCGGGCCCGAGCGCGCCGAGGACCTCCTCGGCGTCGCCCATCTGGGGCACCCACCGCGCAGGCACGAACGAGGTCGTCTCGATGGTGTCGAGACCGGCCGCCTCGAGCCGCCGGATGAACTCGACCTTCGTCGCGGCCGGCACGACCGTCTTCTCGTTCTGCAGGCCGTCACGGGGGCCGACCTCGTAGATCGTCACCTGCGCCGGCAGCCCCGTCGCCGCCTCGACCTGTGGGGATCGCATTCGCCCATACTGTCACCAGCACCAGCGGCACCCGCACGCCCGGGTCGAGGCACTCGGCGGTCACGGGTGACCGCGGAATACATCGGACCGGGAAGCGGGTTGAGCACTGACGATGAACGACGGACCCCTCATCGTCCAGAGCGACAAGACGCTGCTCCTCGAGGTCGACCACCCCCGCGCGGAGGCAGCGCGCCGGGCCATCGCCCCCTTCGCCGAGCTCGAGCGCGCGCCCGAGCACGTGCACACCTACCGCATCACGCCGCTCGGCCTGTGGAACGCCCGGGCCGCCGGGCACGACGCCGAGCAGGTCGTCGACGCGCTCATGACGCACAGCCGCTACGCGGTGCCCCACGCGCTGCTCGTCGACGTCGCCGACACGATGGACCGCTACGGCCGCCTCACCCTCGAGAAGGAGGGCGTCGCCGACTCCCCCGAGGGGACGCGGCTGGTCCTGCGCACGACCGACCGCCCCGTCCTCGAGGAGGTGCTGCGGCACAAGAAGATCAGGCCGCTGACCGGTGAGCGCATCGACGACCTCGCGGTCACCGTCCACCCGAGCGAGCGCGGCACCCTCAAGCAGGAGCTGCTCAAGGTCGGCTGGCCCGCCGAGGACCTGGCCGGCTACGTCGACGGGGAGGCGCACCCGATCGACCTGCGCGAGGACGGCTGGGCGCTGCGGCCCTACCAGCAGCAGGCCGTCGACGGCTTCTGGCACGGCGGGTCCGGCGTCGTCGTGCTGCCCTGCGGCGCCGGCAAGACGCTCGTCGGTGCCGGTGCCATGGCCGCCGCCAAGGCGACGACGCTCATCCTCGTGACGAACACCGTCAGCGCGCGGCAGTGGAAGGACGAGCTGCTGCGCCGCACGAGCCTCACCGAGGACGAGATCGGCGAGTACTCCGGCGCCCGCAAGGAGATCCGCCCGGTCACGATCGCGACCTACCAGGTTCTGACGACGCGCCGGAAGGGCGCCTACACCCACCTCGACCTGCTCGACGCCCGCGACTGGGGGCTCGTCGTCTACGACGAGGTGCACCTGCTGCCGGCGCCGATCTTCCGGATGACGGCCGACCTGCAGGCCCGCCGACGGCTCGGCCTGACCGCGACGCTCGTGCGCGAGGACGGTCGTGAGGCCGACGTCTTCAGCCTCATCGGCCCCAAGCGCTTCGACGCACCGTGGAAGGACATCGAGGCGCAGGGGTACATCGCCCCCGCCGACTGCGTCGAGGTGCGCATCACGCTGCCCGACGGTCAGCGGATGGCCTACGCGACGAGCGAGCCGGAGGACCGGTACCGGCTGGCGTCGTGCACCGACGCCAAGCTGTCGGTCGTCGAGCAGCTGGCGAAGCGGCACGACGGTGAGCCGACGCTCGTCATCGGCCAGTACCTCGACCAGCTGCACGAGGTCGCCGAGCGGCTCGGCGCCGACGTCATCACCGGCGAGACGACCGTCCGGGAGCGCCAGCGCCTCTACGACGCGTTCCGCGCCGGCGAGATCAGCACCCTCGTCGTCAGCAAGGTCGCGAACTTCTCCATCGACCTTCCCGAGGCGAGCGTCGCCATCCAGGTCAGCGGCACGTTCGGGTCGCGCCAGGAGGAGGCCCAGCGCCTCGGGCGGGTGCTGCGTCCCAAGGGTGACGGCCGCACGGCCCACTTCTACACCGTCGTCTCGCGCGACACCGTCGACGCCGACTTCGCCGCCCACCGGCAGCGGTTCCTCGCCGAGCAGGGCTACGCCTACCGCATCGTCGACGCCGACGACCTCTGAGCGTCGCGCGCCGCGAGGACCCGGCGAAGGCGCGGCCGAGCGACCTGCCCGGCGCAGGGGCGGGGCCCCATCCCGGTGTCGGACGAGGCCCCTGTGGGGAAGCCGGCACGCTGGTGCCGGTGAGGTCCGCGACCCGGTGCCCGCCCCGTGGCCGGGCCGCGGACCGGCTCGGTCCTCGAGCGCCGGCCCGAGGGGCCGGTGCCGTGGCTGAGCCGTCTCGGGGGACGGGCCCGGTGCCCCCCCGTCCTTGACTCGGCCTCTTCCAGTCTGCCCGAAATGTCCGGATGTGCCACCCCGGGTGCTCTCGCCCAGCCTGGTCACAGAGAACGTGCAGGCTTTTTCCCAGCCAACTCCCAGCAAACGTGCTGAGACTGTTCACGTGGACACCCAGACCGCCGCGGCCCCCGAGGCCAGACTGCTCATCGTCGAGGACGAGCCGAACATCCGTGAGCTGCTCGCCACCTCCCTGCGCTTCGCCGGTTTCGAGGTCGAGACGGCCGCGGACGGCACGAGCGCCCTCGCCATGGCCGAGGAGACCGAGCCCGACCTCGTCGTCCTCGACGTCATGCTGCCCGACGTCGACGGCTTCGAGGTGACGCGTCGCCTGCGCGACCGCGGCCGCCAGCAGCCGATCGTCTTCGTCACGGCGCGCGACGCCACCGGTGACAAGATCCAGGGGCTGACCGTCGGTGGTGACGACTACGTCACCAAGCCGTTCAGCCTCGAGGAGGTCATCGCCCGCATCCGTGCCGTGCTTCGCCGCACGAGGGGGGCCGTCGACGAGACCGCGACACTGCGCTTCCACGACCTCGAGCTCAACGAGGACTCCCACGAGGTGCGCCGCGGCGGACGCGTCATCGACCTGTCCCCCACCGAGTTCAAGCTGCTGCGCTACCTGCTGCTCAACCCCAACCGCGTGCTGTCCAAGCTGCAGATCCTCGACCACGTCTGGGACTACGACTTCCGCGGCGAGTCGGGCATCGTCGAGTCCTACATCTCCTACCTGCGGCGCAAGATCGATGCCGACGGCCCCTCGCTGATCCACACGAAGCGGGGCGTGGGCTACGTCCTGCGCGTGCCGCCGGAGACCTCGAGCTGACCCGACCCGACGGAGCCGACATGAATCCCGAGCCGGCGAGCGGAGCGCCCGACCGCCGCGCGCGTCCGACCCGTGGGCGTCGCCGTCCCTTCGGTCGGCTCCGAGCCCTCCCGCTGCGGTGGCGCCTGCTCGGCGTCGCGCTCGGCCTCATCCTCGTCGCGCTGTCGGTCGTCACGCTCGTCGTCAGCGCGCTCCTGCGCCAGTACCTCGTCGGCCAGTCCGACCAGGAGCTCGACGTCTACGCGACGAGCATCGCGCGCTACCAGGCCCAGGACCTCGTCCAGGGCAAACCCGTCCTCCCGAGCGGTTTCACGCTGCGCCTCATGCCCGTCGGGTCCTCCCGGACGATCAACCTCGGCGAGGCCGCGACGGAGGACGACTCGCCGCTGCTCCCCCGGCTCAACCCCGAGGACCCCCTCGTCGAGGACGGCTCGTCGTTCGAGGTGCCCTCCGAGGGCGGGGGCAGCTCGTGGCTGGCGATGGCGCGCTCGACGGCCGACGACAAGGCCACCTTCATCGTCGCGCTGCCGCTGCGGGGGCTGCAGAGCACCGTCCAGCAGTTCATCTGGTACGCCGTCGCCATCGGCGTCATCGTCCTGCTCGTGTGCGCGGCGCTGGGCTGGTACCTCGTCGGGCGCACCTTCCGACCGTTGACCCGCATCGAGGACACCGCCGCCCAGATCGCCGGCGGCGACCTGACCCAGCGCGTCGCCGTGCCCGACACCGAGGACGAGGTGGCCTCGCTGTCGCGCTCGCTCAACGCGATGCTCGGCCGCATCGAGCAGAGCTTCGCGGTCCGGGAGGCCAACGAGGCCAAGATGCGACGGTTCATCGCCGACGCGTCGCACGAGCTGCGGACGCCACTGGCGGCCGTCGGCGGCTACGCCGAGCTGTACCGCCAGGGCGCGCTGCCGACCGCCGAGGCCGTGACGGGGGCGATGGGCCGCATCGAGAGCGAGAGCCAGCGCATGAGCGGGCTCGTCGAGGACCTGCTCACGCTCGCGCGCCTCGACGGCGAGAGGCCGCTGGAGATCCAGACCGTCGACCTCGCGGTCCTCGCCGCCGACGCCGCGCAGGACGCCCGCACCATCGCGCCGGACCGGCACGTGACGGCCACCGGCATCCACGGCCCGATCGGTCCGACCGAGCTCGAGGCCGACGAGCGCCAGCTGCGCCAGGTGGTGACGAACCTCGTGACCAACGCGCGGCTGCACACACCGCCTGGTACACCCGTGGAGATCCTCGTCGGCCGGGTCGACACCGCCCACGTCGCCCTCCACGTCCGCGACCACGGGCCGGGCATCCCGCCCGAGGCACGGGCCAGCGTCTTCGAGCGCTTCTACCGTGCCGACACCTCGCGCAGCCGGGGCAAGGGCGGCGGCAACGGTCTCGGGCTGGCCATCGTCGAGGCGATCGTCGAGGCACACCGCGGCTCGGTCCGGGTCGAGGAGACCCCCGGCGGGGGCGCCACGTTCGTCGTCGAGCTGCCCGTCCACGCGACCCGCGAGCATCGCACAGGCGATTCCTAGGGACGCCACAACGCCGTCAAAAGCTGCCTCGATGACATGGGTACCAGGCAGGTACAGCCACATGAGGAGGAGCCATGACCCTGGCACCGGACAACACCCAGCGCATCCCCGAGGGCGCCGACTACTACAGCCAGGCCGCCCCGCCCGTCCCGCCGGCGTTCGGGCCGACCCAGCAGCAGACGCCTCCCCCGCCGCCGCGCCGGGACCGCCGGATCGGCCAGACGGCCGTGACCGCCCTCCTCGCCGCGGTCCTCGCGAGCGGCGGCACGTACGCCGCGACGCAGTACGCCGGGCACGACGGCTCGACGGCGAGCAGCTCCTCGAGCACGACGCAGAGCTCGAGCCAGGGCTCCTCGCCGACCGTCATCCAGGGCAACGCCTCGAGCCCCGACTGGTCCGCGGTGGCCAAGGCGGTGTCGCCGAGCGTCGTCAGCATCGACGTCACGACGCCGCAGGGTGAGGCCGCCGGCTCGGGCGTCGTCTTCGACAAGACCGGCCACATCCTGACGAACAACCACGTCGTCGGTGACGCGACGGGCGGCCAGGGACAGATCACCGTGACGCTGTCCGACGGGCGCACCTACAGCGCCACGATCGTCGGCACCGACCCGTCGACCGACCTCGCCGTCATCAAGCTCGCCTCGGTCCCGAGCGACATCGTCCCGATCTCGGTCGGCGACTCCGAGGCGCTCAAGGTCGGCGACCCGGTCATGGCCGTCGGCAACCCGCTCGGGCTGTCGGGCACCGTGACGACGGGCATCGTGTCGGCGCTCAACCGCCCCGTCAGCACGAGCACGTCCGAGCAGAACCAGTCGCCGTTCGGCCAGCAGGGCAGCGCCGGCGACGAGGTCGTCACGAACGCGATCCAGACGTCCGCGGCGATCAACCCGGGCAACTCCGGCGGTGCCCTCGTCAACGCCAAGGGCCAGCTCGTCGGCATCAACAGCTCGATCGCGTCGCTGAGCCAGGGATCGAGCGGCCAGAGCGGCAACATCGGCATCGGCTTCGCGATCCCGGTCAAGGAGGCCAGGTCGATCGCCGAGCAGCTCATCAGGAGCGGCAAGGCCGAGCACGCCTTCCTCGGGGTGACGCTGCGCGACACCGTCGTCACCGACGGCCCGGCCAGGCGCGCCGGGGCCCAGGTGGCCTCGGTCCAGGGCGGGACGCCTGCCGCGAACGCCGGCCTGAGGAGCGGCGACGTCGTCATCGCCGCCGATGGCCAGCGCATCGACTCGGCCACGGCCCTCGTGGCCCAGATCCGCGAGATGACGGCCGGCGACAAGACGACGCTGACGATCGTCCGCGGCGGCCAGCGCCAGGACGTGCAGGTGACCCTCGCCGTCAAGCCCAGCTCGTCGAGCTGACCCGGACGCGGCGGCGGCCCGACGCTCCCTGGGCCCTGTCTCTTATACACATCTGACGCTGCCGAAGACGGA
>NZ_JBPGXG010000023.1:0-39919 GCF_056755255.1 Monashia sp. HAY1-5C
CAATACGATACCTCACTGCCGGATCGGGCTTGTAGCCGTGTGTCGGAGCCTCAGGTGCGTGCCGCACTGTCCACGACAACGTTCATGACCGCCAGCGTGGGTTCCGCCTGAAAGCGTCGGAACAACGCCGGAGCGGCAGGTTCCGTCGATGTCCTCATCGCGTCCAGCGCGGCGCGATCCCGCCACAGCGAGTGGATCGCCCAGTGCCCTGCCCCGTCTCCGAGCAGCCGGGTCTCGAGCAAGCCATCCGGGAGACCACCGGACAGCATGCTCTCGAAGTCCGCCACCAGGTCCTTGCTCCGACTGTCGTCCACGTCGGCGGACACGATCGTCAGAATGCTCATGAGGCCAAGATCCAGTGCAACGCGTGTCTTGCACAGTGATTCAGCTCAGAACGATCCCGCGTGTCTTGGCAGCTGCCCGGGCGTCGGCACGGCTCGACTCGGCCCGCGGCGGCTCACTCCAGGGCGCGGGCCAGCTCGACGAGGTCACGCGCCTCGACGTCCGGTGCCGTGAAGTAGCTCGGGTAGCGGGTCCCGTCCCGGTTGAGCCACCCGGTCCGCAGGCCCGCTCGAGCCGCACCGTCGATGTCCCAGGGATGGACCGCGACGAGCATCGCATCTGCCGCGGCCACCCCGCACGCCTCGAGGGCGTAGGCGTACGACGCGGGGTGCGGCTTCCACGCGCCGGCGTCCTCGACGCTCAGCAGTGTCTCGAACGCGTCCGTCAGGCCGGCGCGCTCGAACAAGCCCTGCGCGACACTCGTCGATCCGTTGCTGAGTGTCACCAGGCGCACGCCGAGCCCACGCAGCGCCCGGACACCGTCGCCGACGTCGGGGTGCACGCTCAACGAGCCGAACGTGCCCATCACGTCGTCCACCAATGGCTGGACGTCGGCGCCACCGCTGCTTGCGGCAGGGGCACCTGCTTCGCGCGCGGCCAGTCGAACCCTGAGCGTCTCGGAGGCGAGGTCGGCGAAGCGGGGGTTCACGCCGACCGAGGTCAGGGCGAACCCGTCACGCAGAAGCGAGGCGAACCACGGCTCGACCGCGCCCGAACCCAGCCCGACCCGGGCGAAGCTGTCCGCGAGCGGAGACATGTCGCTCAAGGTCTCGTTGACGTCGAAGATCAGGATCGACGGCGTCCGGGCCGCCGCCCCCGCGCCAGCTGTCGGTGCGGTCATGTCCAGATCCCGTCGTCGATGAGCGTGGCCGCCGTCGTGCTGTCGTCCATGAACGACCCGTACCCGTGCGCGACCTTCACCGCGCACACGCTCCTCGAGGGTTGCACCCGCCTACGCTGGGGACGTGGAGGAGCGAGACTCCGGCGTCACCCTTGCCGAGCTCCTCGCTGCGTTCTCCCTGGCCACCGATCTCGGGCTGGGCCAGCCCATGGAGCACCTCCTGCGCAGCTGGCAGATCGCGTCACGGCTCGGATGCCTCGCCGGGCTGCCGGATGACGAGCAGCCCACGCTCTTCCACGTCGCGATGCTGTCCTGGGTCGGCTGCGTGGCCGATGCCCCCGAGGTGACCGCCAACTTCGGAGACGACATCGTCTTCCGAGCCGACAGCTACCAGACCGACCTCGGCGGCCTCTCGGGAATGGCGTTCTTCATGGCTCGCGCGGGCCGTGGTCAGCGGCTGCCGCGACGCGTGCGAGCGGTCGCGACCCTGGCGGCCACGGGGGGCGCGCCGGTGCTGCGGGGCATTCAAGGCCACTGCCTCGTCACCTCGACCCTGGCCAACCAGCTCGGCCTGCCGCAGCAGACGTCGACGGCCGTGCGCCAGTTCTTCGCGCGGTGGGACGGACGCGGCGTCCCACGGGGCCTGCACGGTGAGGAGATCTCACTGGTCGTCCGTCTCTTCCACCTCGCCGACATCGTCGAGGTGCATCACCGACACGGGGGCACCCCCGCAGCGGTGCGGGTCGCGCGAAAGCGCAGCGGGCGCCAGTTCGACCCCGGACTGGTCGAGACGTTCTGCGCTCACGCGCGTGAGGTCTTGCCCGCCGACACCGACGAGCACGACGCCTACCACCTGTTCGCCCGACAGCCCGGTCTGAGGGCCCGCCTCGACCACCAGCAGCTCGATGCCGCGCTCGAGGCCCTGGCCGACTTCACCGACCTGCGTTGCCCGACCCGCGCCGGCCACTCCCGCGGCGTCGCCGTTCTCGCGGCCGCCGCGGCCCGCCTGCTTCGGCTGCCCGCCCGCGACGTCACCACGCTGTACCGCGCAGCCCTGGTCCACGACATCGGGCTGCACGGTGTTCCGGCGACGATCCTGAACAAGTCGGGCCCCCTGACCGCCCACGAGCAGGAACGCCTGCGCGCGGCCTCGTACTTCACCGAGCGCGTGCTGGCCCGGCCCGCCGCCCTGGCCCGGCTGGGGCAGATCGCCGGCATGGCTCACGAGCGGATGGACGGTAGCGGGTTCCACCGCGGCATCGGCGGCCAGGCGATCCCGCTGCCGGCGCGCATCCTCGCGGCCGCCTGTGCCCTTCACGAGCTGCTCGAACCGCGGTCCAGCCGTGCCCCCTACCCCCTCAAGGAGGCGGCGGGCATGATCCGTGCCGACATAGCGGCGGGGCGCTTCGACCAGCCGGCCGCAGATGCCGTCCTGGCGGCGGCCGGGGCCGGCACGCGGCGACGTGTGGGCGGCCCCGCCGGCCTCACGCCACGCGAGCTCGAGGTGCTCGGCCTGATCGCCCGCGGCGCCGCGACCGCCGACATCGCCGCCCAGCTTGGGATCTCACCCAAGACGGCAGGCACCCACATCGAGCGGATCTACGCCAAGTCCGGCGCATCCAACCGTTCCACCGCCACCCTCTTCGCGCTGCGCAACGGCCTGCTCGGCGCGCTCGACGACGGGCCGGGCACGCCCGTCACCTCCTGACCCACGTGCGCCCCCTAACCCGATGCGCGACCAGACCGGGAAAGCCGCGATCCGTAGGGAGTTCACCCGACGACGAACACCGGTGGCATCCCTAACGTGAGCCGTGGACGCCGTGACCGCGGCGCACGACGAACCACACGGGAGGGATGCAGCATGAGCAAGGCAGTGATCAGCCTGAGCACCGGGCTGGAGGACACCGAGAAGGTCACCGTCGCCTTCCTCGTCGCGGTCGGCGCAGCCGAGACCGGCCGCCAGACGCTGATGTTCCTCACCAAGGAAGCCGTCCGCCTGGCCGTTCCCGGCGTGGCCATCGGCACAGCGTGCGAGGGCTGCCCGCCACTGACCGACCTGATGAAGCGGTTCGAAGCAGCCGGCGGCAGCTACTACGTCTGCCCGATCTGCTTCAACGCCAAGCACCTCGAGGCCGAGGACCTCATCCCTGGAGCCCAGCTCAACGGCACCGTCCCGATGTGGAACTGGATCGGTGACGAGCCGGCCGTCACCTTCAGCTACTGACCTCGACCAGGCAGCCAACGGTGCGCAGCCCCGCCTCCCTGACCAGCGCAATCGACCCCGGGACGGGGGAGGCCCCTTGGCCCGGCCACGAGTACGTCCGTGGCTGGGGCGTACCGGACCCTGTGGCATCGCGACCCCTCGCGAGCTGGCGCTCACCTCTCCTCAACCGCGCCCGCGAGCGGTTGTCCCGAGCCCTGGGCCTGGGGCGGCTGCGGCTCTGCGGCGTGATGCCGAGCGGCCACACCGGACTGCTGATGCCGGAGCGGATGTACCTCGTCTAGAGGTCGGCAGCCGTCTCAACGGCATCGACCTCGGCACCCCGACCCGGCTGAGGCGCAACCCCGTGATCGGCGAGGTCCCGTTGCCCGCCCGCGGCGTGCTCGCCATCGGCCAGGCCATGTGGTCGGTCCGTGACGCCGACGAGTACGGCATCGCGCGACGGCGGGCACGCCAGGCCAGGCGTCACGCAGGTCTACCAGCACCTCGCCCTGACAGCCGACGCCGCCTTCCCCTGCCGAACCGGGCGGCTGCGCGCGTGCGCTCTCAGGCGTCGACCCGAGGGTCGGGCAGCACATCGCGCCACGAGTACTGCGGTGAGAAGCCGAGCAGGTCGCGGGCCTTGTCGATGGAGTAGAAGGTCTCGTTGCGCCCCATCGGCCGACGGAGCTCGACCCCGTCGTAGAAGCGCTTGCGCACCTCGTCGGTCGTCGCGGCGACGGACATGTCGGCGTTGGCGACGTTGAAGACCTCGTAGCCGAGCCCGTCGACGTCGAGGCAGCGCTGGACCATCTGGCCGAGGTCGCGCACGTCGATGTAGGCGAAGAGGTTGCGCCGTCGCAGCGCCGGATCCTCGAGGAAGGGCGGGAACATCTCGGCGTACTCGCCCGGCTCGATGACGTTGTTGATCCGCAGCCCGTACACGTCGGCGCCGGTGCGGGCCTGGAACGACCGTGCCGTCACCTCGTTCGCGACCTTCGACATCGCGTACGAGTCCTCCGGAACCGTCGGGTGCTCCTCATCGACCGGCACGTAGAGCGGCCGCCGCTCGCCCTGGGCGAAGCAGATGCCGTAGGTCGTCTCCGACGACGCGAAGACGACCTTGCGGATGCCGAGCCGGGTGGAGGCCTCGAGCACGTTGTAGGTGCTGAGCACGTTGGTCGCATACGTCCTCGCGTCCGACGTGAGCAGGATCCGTGGGATCGCGGCGAAGTGCACGACGGCGTCGTAGGCCGGCGTGGTCGCCGGCTCCAGCTCGTCGAAACGTGCCAACCCGGCGAGGGCGGAGTACGTCTCGCCGATCTCGGTGAGGTCGACCGTGAGGTCGTCGACCGCCGGGTGCCCGAGCGGGACGAGGTCGGCGTTCGTGATCTGGTGCCCCTGCTCGGCGAGGAACGGCGCGACGTGCCTGCCGGCCTTGCCGCTGCCTCCGGTGAAGAAGATGCGCATGGCTCGATCCAACCAGCCTCGCCGCCCACCAGGGGCGCGGCCGCGGCTCGGCGAGGCCGGACGACCCGACCGCCCGCTTTGACATGATGGCCGCATGGAGGGACCTGCCGCCGCGCACCAGGGCGGGCGCGCCCAGCCGTGACGCCCGCACGCGGTCATGCCGATGCCAGCGGGCCCGAGGCCGCCCAACCCGACGCCGACGGGCCCGATGCCGCCCGACCCGACGCCGACCTGCCCGAGGCCGACCGACCTGACGCCGACCGGCCCGACGCGGACCACGAGACCGAGAGCCGCGCCCTGCTCGCCGAGCTGGGCACCGCCATGATCGCGACCGGCCAGCCGGTGCAGGAGATCGAGGAGGAGCTCGCCGAGGTGAGCGCCCGGCTGGGGTACCCCGACGTGCAGTCGGCGGTCGGACCCACCGGCCTCATGGTCACGCTCACTCCGGGCGGCCCCTCCACCTACCGCTCGGCGCCCGCCGGACTGCGGCTGCACCAGTCGGCGAGCGTGCGCCTCGTCCGCCACCAGCTCCTCCACGACGGCCTGACCATCGCCGGGGCTCGCGAGGAGCTGGCAGCGACGACGAAGCGTCCGGTCCAGCAACCGGCATGGCTCGTCGCGCTCGCGTGGCCCGTGCTCGCCGTCGGCATCGCGCTCATCCTCCAGCCCGGGTGGGCCAACGTGGCCGCCGCGGCGGTCGGCGCCCTCATCGTGCTGGCGCTGGTCCAGCTCGCCGCGCGCTACGAGGTGGTCCAGGCGCTGCTGCCGACCCTCGCCGCGTTCGCCGTGTCGCTCGCCGTCTTCGGTGCCGCCGACGCCGGCCTGCTCGAGGGCCCGCTGCGCACCGTCCTGCCGCCGCTGGCCGTCCTGCTCCCCGGCGCCCTCGTCGTCAACGGCATGTCGGAGCTGGCCGCCGGGCACATGCAGGCCGGCTCCGCCCGGCTCACCTACGGCCTGGCCCAGCTCGGCCTCTTCGCCCTCGGACTCCTCATGGCCACAACCCTGCTCCGCGTGCCCACCTCGACCCTCGTCAACCTCCGCGTCGACGACATCGGGTGGGTCGGCGCCCCCGTCGGGCTGCTGCTCATCGGCGCGAGCATCTGCCTCATGGAGGGCGTGCCGCTGCGGCTGCAGGGCTGGGTGCTGCTCGTCCTGGGCCTCGCCTTCAGTGCGCAGGTCGCCGGGCAGGAGCTCGGTTCCGTCGCCCTCGGCGGCTTCTGCGGAGCCATCGCCGCGAGCCTCGGAGCGAGCGTCGTCGAGCTGCGTCGTCCCCTGCTGCCCCGCCTCGTGCTCTTCCTCCCCGCCTTCTGGCTGCTCGTGCCGGGCAGCCTCGGCCTCGTCGGCGTCACCGAGCTGGCAGCCGGCCGTGCGTCCGCCACCGACGTCGCCCTCGGCCTGCTCGGTGTGGCCATCGCGATCTCGCTGGGCCTGCTCGTCGGGTCCTCCGTCGGCCGCGCCCTGCGTGGACGCTTCGCCGCCCCGGTCGACCCTGTCGCCAGCCGAGACACGTCGGACACCCGAGGCTGACCGGTCTCGACCGGACCGCAGGGCGCTCGAGGCCCCGCGGACCGTAGGCTCGTGGGGCCAACTGGCACCTGAACCAGCATGCCGAGGAGGCACCGTGTCTCAGACCTCATCGCGGATCCGGACGATCCTGCCGCCGTCGAGCCGCACCGCTCTGGGGGCGACCGTCGCCGGCGGTCTGCTGACCGCCCTGGCGTCGGCCCCCGAGCGGCTCGGCCGGCTCCTGCGCGACCGCTACCCGATGGTGGCCGTCACGGGCATGACGGGCGTCGGCAAGAGCCAGCTCGTCGACCGGCTGACGCGCCGCGCCCCCGACGAGGCCTCGGCCGAGGTGGGTTCGGCGGTGATGGAGCGCCGCACCCGCAAGGGCGCCCGGCTGCACGGCTTCCGCTTCCTCGTCGTGCCGGGCGACAACGCGGCCACGCGCCTCGGTGCGCTCGACGAGGTCTTCCACGACGAGCCGGTCGACGGGGTCATTCACGTCGTCGCCAACGGCTACGCCACGCCCCGGCGCGCCGGGGGCACGACGGGCGCGGCCACCGCGACGCGTGAGGAGCAGCTCGCCGCCGAGCTCGAGGACTGGACGATCACCTCGCACCGGATCGCCTCGATGGCCGTCCGCCGCAACAAGCCGATCTGGCTCGTCATCGCCGTGACGAAGACCGACCTCTATCCCGACGACGTCGAGGAGGTCGTGCGGTACTACTCGCCCGGCAGCGGCTCGCCCTTCGCCGACAAGATCGACGCCCTGCGCGCGCTCGCGGGCGGCGCAAAGCTGTCCATCGACGTGCTCGCCGTCTCCAGCCAGGGCGGCGACCGCAAGGCGCCGATCTCCGAGAAGCGCGCCGCGACCATGGTCGACGCCCTCGCCGACCGGTTGGGTCGGCTCAGCGGCCACGCCTGAGTACCCTTCCGGGCCCCAGGACCTGCTGTCGCCGTCGCACAGCGAGCGTGAGCCGCACGTCCCGATCGGGCAGTCTGCCGGTGCGTGCGACTGCTTGATACGGAGCAGCATGGCGCTCCTCGGTCATCACGCGTCCAGGCCGACGCTCGGCGTCACCTCGTCCACGAGCGACTGCCCCGCGAGGCACCCCGATCAGTTGACCGCCCCACCCGGCGTGGGAATGAGGCAAGCGGCCGTGTTCGCCGCCGGTCGAGACGACCGGACGCGCCTGAGGTCAGCCGGCGGGACCAGACCTCGTGTCGGTCCCACCGGCACTCCGGACCGCGGCGAAGATCCGCTCCGGCGTGAACGGCAGGTCGGTGAGCTCGGCACCGAACCCGGCCACGGCGTCGGAGACGGCGTTGACGACCGCTCCGAAGGCGCCGATGGTTCCGGCTTCGCCGACGCCTTTCGTGCCGAGCGGAGTGGCCGGCGTCGGCGACTCGACGTGCTGCACGTCGATGGGTGGAACCGTGGTCGCGAGGGGCAGCAGGTAGTCGCTCAAGGTGGTCGTCAGGAGCTGTCCTTCGGCCGAGTAGGCGTGCGACTCGTACAGGACCTCGCCGATACCCATGGCGATGCCCCCGCGGATCTGCCCGTCCACCACGGCACGGTGGACGATGCGGCCGCAGTCCTCGACCGCAAGGTACTCGACCACCTTCGGGACCAGAGTGGTCGGGTCGATCTCCACGGCGGCCAGGTGTGCGCCGATCGGGTACACCTGCTGCGGGTCGTGGACATGACTGGCCACGGTGCCCGGTTGGCAGTCCTTCTTCGCGACGTCGCGCAAGGCGTCGACGACGCACGCCGCGACGCCGACCGCGCCACGCGAGATGAAGGTTCCACTGCCGTCGGGGCAGACCGAGGTGTCGCCCTCGATGACATCGACGATGTCCGGGTCGAGGCCGAGCTCGGCTGCGGCCAACGCTCGGTACGTCTCGGCGTGACCCTGGCCGGCGTCGGCAGCGCTCGTGTAGATCTCGATTCGCCCGTCTTCGGCAACCACGACGCGGGCCGCGTCCGTACCGGGCAGCGAGGTGACGCCGCGCCGCTGGTAGTCCGCTGACCCGCTCGCGCTCATCTCGTTGAACACGCCCAACCCCACTCCGACCAGGCGGCCCGCCCTGACGCCCTCGGCCCGCCATCGGCGTAGCCGCTCGTAGTGCGGCTCGAGCAGTGCGAAGAGCTCTTCGTAGTCACCGGAGTCGAGTCTGCGGCCGGTCGGGCTCGTCCAGGACAGGTCGCGCACGACGTTGCGCCGCCGGATCTCGAGTGGGTCGACACCCAGCCCGGCGGCGAGGAGGTCCATCATCCGCTCGGTGGCGAACACCGCCGCGTTCTGGCCTATCCCGCGGCACGGCCCGACCGGGGACTTGTTGCTCGCGATGGCCTGGATCTCGACACGCAGGGCGGGGAAGACGTACGGGGCGAACAGGCTCATCGCCGCCACCCCGGCCTCGGGCATCGCCGTCGCCGGCCAGATCGAGTACGCGCCGACGTCGGCGTGGACTCTGGCGTCGATGCCGGTCAGCCGCCCGGAGCGGTCTGCGCCGGCACGGACCGTGACCACGGTGTCGTGCGCGTGGGTGCCGGCCAGCAGGTTCTCGGCGCGGTCCTCGATCCACCTGACCCGCACGCCCAGCCGCCGGGCGAGGGCGGTCACGGCGATCTCTTCGGCGTAGAGGTTCGCCTTCATGCCGAACCCGCCGCCGACGTGCGGTACGACAACCCGGATCGACGTCTCGTCCACCCCGAGAGAGCGGGCGATGCCGCCGCGAACCAGATGCGGCAGCTGGGTCGAGGTCCACACCGTCGTCACGCCGGTCGCCGCGTCGTGCTCGGCCACGACCCCGCGCGCCTCGAGCGGCACGGCCGACTGCCGCGCCGGCCGAAACGTCCGCTCGATCACGAGGTCGGACCGCGCGAGCGCCTCGTCGACGCCGCCCGAGTCCACGGTTCGCGACAGCAGCACATCGTCGCGCGCCGCCTCGTGGACCGGGGTGTCGACCAGAAGGGGCGAGTAGTCGATGGTGACGGCCTCGGCGAGGTCCTCTGCCTGGTAGCGGTCCCCGGCCCACACCATCGCGACGGGCTCGCCCACGTAACGGACCCGCTCCACGGCCATGGGGTGCCAGGCCACCGGAACCATCCCGCCCGCTTCCAGCATGATGGCGCGAAGCCCCAGCTCGGCGCCGCTCACGCCGTCGTGCGTACGCAGATCGACCGAGTGGATCCTGGCGTGCGCGACGCGGGACCGGACGAAGCAGACCTCGACGCCGCCGCGTGGCAGGTCGGCGACGAACTCCCCGCCGCCGGTGACCAACCGCACGCTCGTGTCCGTACTCAGTCGAGACACTCGTACACCGCCTCGACGATCGGCTCGTACCCCGTGCACCGACAGACGTGCCCGATCAGCAGCTCCCGCAGCTCGGTGCGCGTGTACCGGTCCCCCGAGCGGACGAGCTCCTCGGCTGCAAGGAGGACACCCGGCGTGCAGAATCCGCATTGGAAGGCGCCGTGCCGTAGGAACGCCTCCTGCAGCCGCGACAGTCGCCCGGACGCGCTCAGTCCCTCGATCGTCGTGACCTCCGCGCGGTCGGCCTGGACGGCGAGCATCAGGCACGAGCGCACCGCGGCGCCGTCCACCAGCACGACGCACGCCCCGCACACCCCTTGCTCGCACCCGACGTGCGTGCCGGTCAGCCGGAGCTCATCGCGGAGGAAGTCCGCGAGGCTCGACCGCGCCGCGACGGCACCGGCCCACCTACGCCCATTCACCGTCACCGCGACCTTCGGCTGATCGCTCATGACTGTGCCCGCGCCTGCGTGACGACGCGGCCGACCAAGGACGCCGCGACGTGTCGCCGGTACTCCGAGGCGGTGTCGATCTCCGACCTGGCGATCTCGACGACGGCCTCACCCGACCGGCCCTCTTCCGCGGCTCGCCCGGTGGCGGCCAGCAGCTGCGGCCGGTCTGCGGTGCCGAACACCGTCACCGTCGCGTCGTGGCACACGGCGCCGGCCAACGCATAGTCCCCCGGTCCGCGCCGCGTCGCTTCGGCGAAGCCGAACCTCGCGTCACGGGTCGGCAGCAACACCTCGACGAGCAGCTCGTCAGCCGCCAGCGACGTCGCGTGCGCGCCGACGAACAGGTCTGCGGCGTTGATCTCGCGCCGGCCACGCACCGAGGCCGCCACGATGACAGCACCCATCGCCAGGGCCAGTGCCGGCCACTCGGCCGCCGGGTCGGCGAACGCCAGTGACCCGCCCACCGTGCCACGGTTGCGCACCTCGAAATTGCCGATCTGCCGTACGCCGAGCCGCAACAGCGATGGCAGCGAACGGTCCCGCTCGATGTCACGGTGCCGGGTCGCCGCACCGATCCGCAGGACCCCGTCGGCACGCGAGATCCCCGTCAGCTCCTGGACCCACTGCACATCGACGAGGTGCCCGGGCCGGGCCCGCCGCAGCGCCATGAGAGGGAGCAGACTCTGGCCCCCGGCAAGCACCCTCGCATCCGACCCGTGGCGCGCCAACAACTGCACCGCGTCATGCACAGAGGCGGCCCGGTGGTACTCGAACGGTGGCGGTTTCACACATCCTCCAGCGAGGGCATGCGGCGTGGGTCCACGCTACGCGGTCCGCCATCCGCGGGTCACCCGAACGCGTCGATGACGACGCTGCTGCTCACGGCACGAGCCTCGGCCCGCTCAGCGCAGCCTTCGGAGCACAGACGCCAACACGGCTGCCAGGGCGAAGGTCCGAGCCAGTCGCGCGGGACTGAAAGGAGACAGACCCACGAACGCGGCCACCGACGTCCCGACGCCCTCGATCGGCTTGTTGGCCGCGGGCACCTCCTCGACGTACACGCCCGGCGCCAGGTACTCCCGCTGCTTGCTGCCCGTGTTCGCGTCCTGCATGTCCATGCCGACCTCCTCACCCCAAGGGTGCATCAGTGAGCGCGGCGACGCAGCCGATCGCGCGGCCGGACGTGGCCTCGCGGGCCCGTTCGACACCTCGCCGTCAGGCCGCATCCTCCTCGAGGACGCTGGCGTAACGGGCGAGGTACAGCGGCCAGCCCTGATCGTCGTCGACGCCCGCGCGCAGCTGCGGCCAGCCGGGACCGTGACGGTCGAGGTACCGGTGCTCCAGCTCGACACGGGTCCGGTCCGGACCGTCGGCGACGAACCGCACCTCCACCTCGCTCGCGTTGTCCGGGTCGGTCTCCAGCTGCCACGTCGGGCCGATGTCCCAGCTGAACACCACCCGGTCCGGCGGGTCGTAGGCCAGAACCCGCGCCCACCGGCACTCGCTGCCATCCTCGCCGTGGTCGACGATGTGCCCACCCACGCGGGGCTCGAAGGTCGTCGACACGATCGGCGACGCGAGCAGGTTGTGCTCGCGGGGCTTGATGGCATCGAACCGGCCCGTGAACGCCGCGAACGCACGCTCCGGCGTACCCGGAACCACGACGTGGTGCCGTACCACGGGGGTATCAGTGGTCTCCGTCATTCCTCCTCCTTCATCAGGTCCTCGAAGCCGGACATGGTCCGCCTCCAGAACGCGTCGAGCTGGTCGCGCAGGGCGGCCACCCCGGCCTCGTTGAGCCGGTAGATCCGCTTGGTTCCCTCGGCGCGGTCGTTGACCAGGCCGACCTGCTTGAGCACCTTGAGGTGCTGGGAGACCGCCGGCTGGGTGATGGGCAGTGCCTGGGTCAGCTCGCCCACGGTCCGTTCGCCGTCTGCCAGCTCGGTCAGGATCGAGCGTCGGTTGCGGTCAGCCAGCGTGGTCCACGCCGCGTCATCTCCATAAGTCATAACGAATGTAAGTTACGACCGATGAATGCTCCGGTCAAGCGGGCGCGTCACCGCTCCTGCCGGAGGTGCTGCACGACGACGTGCCAGGCGTGGTCCCGTTCGTCAGGAGTCCACCGACTCCCGTACAGCGTCACCTGTGCCAGCCGGTCGCCCCTGACGAGGAACGCGACGTCGACGAGGCCGGTCTCCGTACCCACGCTGGCGGTGCCCAGCCCCACCCCGTCGACCGTCCTCACGGACGCCAGAGCACACGTTGCGAAGGCGTGCCGCTCGAAGGCGACCGCGCCCCGCGGATCACCGGACGCCAGGGTGTACTCGGCGTAGGTGAACGAGCGTTTCGATGGCCCGGGGCTGCGCCCGTCCTCCGTCGACTGCGTCCGAGCCGCGGACGCGCCCTCGACGACCCTGACCCGGGCCGCGCCGAACGTCACGAGGAACTCTGCCGGGTCGGGCATGGCCCACGTCGTCGGGTCCCGGCAGCTGAACCGCTTCACGAGCGTGCCGTGGCAGTGGATGACGTCCGACCCGTCACGCCCCGGCAGGACGAGCCGCACGCTGACCTCGCCCGGGAACGCCTCAGGGAACAGCTGCGGTCCGGGCAAGGTGCTGCGGTGGCCGTCGAGGTCCTCGTTCGCGCACTCGGCCGCCTCCGGCAGGGGCGCCACCCGGTCGATCGTGGTCATGACGGGCGCGGGGCTGGCGGGCAGACGAGTGCCGATGCTTCCCGGAGGCATCGCCGTGGTGCAGGCCGACAGGGTCACTGTGGCCACGGCCAGCCCGGCCCACCTGGCCACGCCGGCTGTGCCCGAACGCCTGCCCCTCACGGACGCACCGAGGAGTCCGCGCCGCCGCGACGTCGCGCGCCGCTTGGGCGGCCGGTCGCCGCCGTTGCCCACCGTTCCAGCCTAGACGCGGTCGCGCTGGAGCCTGCCACGGATCGAGGACCACCCGGCCGCCCGGCGAGCGCGAGACGCACCGGCCGGTGTCAGCGAGTCGGATCGGGGGCTGACACTCGCTCGTCGGTGGTGCTGAGGGTCGGCGCGCCGACGGCGAGGCCTTCCTCCGGTTCGGGCGCGGACGCGCGTGCCTCGGCGAGCGCCTCGGCCGGCACGTGCCGCTCCAGGAACCGGCGGGCCAGCCGCGTCGAGGGATGGATGCCGATCGCGGCGACGACGATGATCCCGGCGATGAGCAGCCAGCCTCCGGCACCCCAGTTCATCGCGAGGAACGTGTAGAGCGCGGGAGCCCAGACCCGGCCGAGGGTCCCGCTGAGCTCGGCGGCGCCCTGGTAGGCGCCGCGTTGGCGTGGGTCCATCAGCTCGGCCTCGAACGACCAGCTCGCCGCAGACAGGTACAGCTCGGCGCCGGTCACCGTGACGTGCCCGAGCCAGACCAGCGCGATGGTCACCCAGCCGACGGTGTCGTGCGTCGCCAACGTGATGAGGCAGGACACGACGAAGAAGCCGGCCGAGAGCCGAATGGCCTTGAGCGCCGTCGGGATGTCCCTGACCCCGCGGGAGGTCACCATCGGCAGGAAGATGCACATGACGGTGTTGGTGCCGAAGAGGAACGCCAGCAGCACCCGCGGCGCGTCCGTCTTCTCGACGAGCCACAGCGGGATGACGACGTTGAGCAGCACCTGGTTGGTCCAGAACACGCCGCCGAAGAACGTCGTGAGGAGCCACCCCGGGTTGCGCAGCGGGCCGGGTCCGGAGACCTTCACCTTTCGGTCCTCGGCGCTGCGTTCGTCATGGGCCGCCTTGGGGAGGCGGATGATCGCGGCGGCGTTGACGAGGAAGGCCACCGACGTGAACCACGGCAGGGCGTGCAGGACGTCGTTGGAGTGGAACGCGAGGGCGACGCCGCCGAGCATCGAGCCGACCGTGAAGCCGACGTTGAGCGCGGAGTACATGTACGCGCGCGACCGCACCCGCTCGTCCGGCGGGAGGACGTCGATCGTGTACGCGCCGTACGCCGCGCCGCCGAGCGCGCCGATGACCTCCATGCCGACGGCCATCACGATGTAGCCCTCGAAGCCGTTGATGAGCGGCCAGAACGCGAACATCACCGCCTGCCCCGCTGCACTGACGGCCCACATCCTCTTGGGCCCGAAGCGGTCGACGAGCTTGCCCATCGGCAGGGCAGCGAGGAACGCCGCGACGCCCGCGATGGTGAGGCCGAGACCGACCTGAGCGGCCGAGAGCCCGACGATCTGCGTGAAGAACACCGCCGAACCGGTCATGAAGGTGCCCTCGCCGAGGGCAAAGAGCAGCGACTGGACGGACAGCCGTCCCGCCAGCGGCGACGGCGGGCGGGCGTGACGGAGGACGGCGTCGAGAACCACCCGAGGATTCTGCAGACCCGGACGGCAGGTGTCACCGCATTTACCCCCTCCCGTGCCGAAGGAGAGGCGGCAGCCGGCCCGGTGGTTCCGGCGCGGCACGCCACCGCGGCCGCTCGCCGTAGAGTTCCTGGGTCGGTTCCAGTCGAGAGGAGCGCGCCATGGACGATGCCGTCTCCGGGAGCGAAGCCACCCGGGCCGCGTTGAACCACAGCCAGCTCATCGATCTCACGACGACCGGCCGGCGAACCGGTCGACCTCGGCGCATCGAGATCTTCCTGCACCACGACGACGACCAGCTGTTCATCACGGGCCTGCCGCGGGCCGATCGCACGCGGGACTGGATCTACAACATCGACGCCGATCCGCACGTCGTGATCCACCTGAAGCAGTCAGTGGTCGCCGACGTGCCCGCGACCGCGCGAGTCGTGACCGACCCTGACGAGCGCCGTCCGTACATCGAGGCGGCCGCCAGGCGCTGGCGTCGCACGGACGTCCCGGAGATGCTTCGACACAGTCCGCTCATCGTGCTCACCGTCGACGACTCCGGCGACCGCGGGCCTGGCCGATAGAGGCCCAGGCGCGAGAGGACGGACGACGTCCGCACGCCGGAACCGCGACAGGCTCGCCGCCTTCGCCGCGGCGTCGTACCGTGAACCGGTGGCCAGTGTGAGCGTCCGGTACATCGTCGACGACATCGATGCCGCGATCGCGTTCTACCGCGACCGGCTCGGGTTCACCGAGGTGATGCACCCCGCGCCGACGTTCGCGATGCTCGAGAACGGTGCGCTGCGCCTGGTGCTCAGCGCCGCCGGGGGCGGTCCGGGCGGCGGCCAGGCGATGCCCGACGGGACCGCCCCGACCCCCGGTGGCTGGAACCGCTTCTCGCTGCAGGTCGACGACCTCTCCACGCTCGTCGAGCGACTGCGCGGCGAGGGCGTGAGGTTCCGCAACGAGATCGTCGAGGGCATCGGCGGGCGGCAGATCCTCGCTGAGGATCCGGCGGGGAACCTGGTCGAGCTGTTCGAGCCGACGCGGGACGAGGCGCGGCTCGGTCCGAGCTAGGCCAGTCAGCTGGGGTGCACGCGTCCTACCCGCTCGTCGGCCAGACGGGGCCCTGGTCGGTCCAGGTGACGCCCTTGTTGTGGCAGAGGCAGAACGGGTGGCCGACGGGATCGGTGTAGACGCGCCAGCCGTGGCCGTCGGCGCCGATGAAGTCCTGCTTCAGGATCGCGCCGAGGGCCAGGACGCGGCTCTGTTCCGCCTCGATGTCGTCGACCTCGAAGTCGAGATGGAACTGCTTGGGGTGCTCGGCGTCGGGCCACGTCGGGGCGCGGTAGTCATCCACCCGGATGAAGGCCAGGTCGATCTCGCCGAACCGGATACCGGCCCAGCTGCCGTCGCTGCCGCCGTTGACCGGCCGGCCCGTCACCTCGGAGTAGAACGCCGCCAGCTGCATCGTGTCCGGGCAGTCGATGATGAAGTCGGTGAGTCGCAGCACCCGTGCGATCTTGCCACGAGGCAACCGGATCGTGACGGCCGATGCGCCTTCTTCGCCCGGGTGTCACGGCCTGTGCACGCGGCCGGTCAGGCCCTTCCGGTCACGCCTCGTGGGGGGCCGACGGACGCCATGGCTCGTGCTGGTGCGAGAGCCAGACCTCTTCGGGGGCGAGTGCCCGGACCAGTCGCTGGCCGTCGGTGCGCGGGTCGTCGAGCTCGTCGAAGAAGACCGCCGTGTCACCCGCGATGACGATGGAGCGGTCGCCCGTCTCGACGACGACGACCTGCGAGCCTCGCGTGTGGCCGGGCGTCGGAACGAGCCGGATCCCCGGCAGCAGCTCGAGGGTGCCGTCGACGGGCACGTACTGCACCCCGGGCGCCTCGACCCACTCGCGGATCGTGTAGTCGTCCTGGCTCCGCGCGTCCTCCAGCTCCACGCGTTGGACGTAGACCGGCTTGCCCGGGAAGAGGTGGTTGCCGCCGCAGTGGTCGAAGTGCAGGTGCGTGTTGACGACGACGTCGATGCCGGCCAGGTCGAAGCCGGCCTGCTCGCTCAGTGGGGTCAGGCGAGGATCCATGTCGTCGACCGCCGGGTGCAGCTGCGTCATGCCGGTGTCGACCAGCACGCGCGCGTCGGGATGGTCGATGACGTGCACGTAGACCGGCATCCTTTCGCCCTCGGCGAGCAGCTCGGCGACGAGCACCGGCGTGACGGTGGCCGTCGAGCCCTCGCGTGCCGGTCGCTCGGCCTTCTCGGTTCGTGGATCGTCCATGGAGGAGAGTCTGGGGCAGAGCGGCCGACGGCGGTGGCTCTGCGGCAGGCCGTTTCATCACGCGTCACTCGTCGCCCGTACTCCGTGCGGGCCTGGACGTGTTGCAGGACCTTGTGCTGGAGTCGGTCAGGACATCGAGACGGGAGCCGATGAACCATGGCAGACCTCAGCGACCTGGCGGCCGCCGAGCGACGAGACCTGGCCGACTACCTCGACACGCTGACGGCAGCGGAATGGAACCAGCCATCCTTGTGTCCCGGCTGGTCGGTGCGCGACGTCGTCGGCCACATCGTGAGCTACGACGTGCTGAGCTGGCCCCGGTTGCTGGCGATGACGGCCCGCTCGGGCTTCTCCCTCAGGCTCGCCAACCAGCGTGGCGTCGAAGAGAGCCGACGGCTCGGCACCGACGAGCTCGTGGCGCGGCTTCGCGCGCACGTCGTTCCGCGGGGGATCACCACCGCATTCGGGTGCGCCGTCGCGCTGACCGATGCCCTGATCCACCAGCAGGACATCCGACGGGCACTGGCTCACCCTCGCGACGTCCCTCGAGAGCGACTGGTCGCAGCGCTGAGCTTCGCTCCCCGCGCCCGTGCCCTACCCGCACCGGCCAACATCCGCGGGCTGCGCATGGTCGCCACCGACCTGCCGTGGGCCCATGGGACCGGGCCGGAGGTCCACGGCCCGGCCGAGGCGCTCCTCGTTGCGCTCGCCGGGCGTCCCCAAGCCCTGCAAGACCTGCACGGACCGGGACTCGACGCCCTCGCAGGCAGGGTGAACACATAGGGCCAACCTGTCGACGCCGCAGCCGAGGAGCACGCCGATGTCCGCCGGTTCCCGCCTGACCTGACCGGCCTGCGACCCGGTCTCGGACCGGAACGCCTACGTGGTGGGCGCCCAGGCGGGCGCGATGTCCCGGTGGTAGGACCTGCCGGCGAGTCTGCTGAGCAGAAAGGTCACCGGGGCCGGAATGGCCGAGCGGAGGTAGGTGCGCTCCGCCTCGGGCATCCCGTCCTGGATCCACGCCATGAACCGGCCCGAGACGGCGAGGGATGCGGGTCGCAGCTGCTTCTCGACGGCCTTCCACTCGGGCGTCCCGAGGTGCGGCAGCAGGAGCGGCTCGAGGTCGTTCTCCTCGTGATGCAGGTGTCGCTCGACGACGTCGTTCGCCTTCAGCACGGCGTCCCTGGCGGCATGGGCGTCGCCGGCGGACCCGCTCGAGGCGTAGGTGTCCATGGCAGTGCGGGCACCGGCGAGTGCGTCCGCCATGGCCTGATGCTCCGTCTCCATGACCTCGACCAGCTCCGTGGCCCCTTGCACCTTGGCCAGGAACGGAAAGACGTGGGTGTCCTCGCCCTCGTGGTGGTGCTTGAGCTGGTCGTGCAGGTGCGCGTAGGCCACCTGCAGCTGCCGGGCGCGGACCCGGTCACCGTCGGGGGCGGTGGCGAGGGCGGACTCGAGGCGAGCGAGGTCGCGACGCACCGCCGCGTGGATGACACGATTCATCGTCATGGGACCTGTCATGGTCGAGACCATATCCAGCCGCACCTGACGCGAGTGCCGGAACCGGCGCGGCCACGGCCGAGCTCGGGGGACCACCTACCGCACCGCCCCAGCGGCGGATCGACCGAGCCTTGCCGCGGTCTCTCCGGCCTAGGCGTCGCGGGGACCGCGTTCGTCCCTCGCGCTGTTGGGGTGGATCGTCTCTCCCCGGGCGAGCATGGCCACGAACTGCTCGATGCGTCGCCTTCGGGTCTCGGCCCGCTTCGCCGTCTCGACCCGGTAGAGGATCGCGTAGCGGTTTCGGCTGTTGAGCTTCTCGAACATCGCCCGCGCGGAGGGATCGGAGTCGAGGGCTGCGGCGAGGTCGGTCGGCACCTCGATGCTCGCCGGTCCGGCGTACGCGGCGTGCCAACGGCCGTCCGCCTTGGCGCGCTCCACCGCGGCGAGTCCGGACGCGTGCATCCGCCCTTCCGCCATGAGGCGCTCCACGATGGCGACATTGCGCTGTGACCACCCGCTGCGCCGGGTGCGGGGCGTGAAGCGCTGCCGGTAGCTGTACTGGTCGCCGCCACGGATCTGCCCGTCGATCCATCCGTGACAGAGCGCCTCGTCGAGCGCCTCGTCGTAGGTGAGGCTGGTGGGCGCGGCCGCGCCCTTCTTCGCCAGGGTCAGCCACACCCCGCGGTCATCACCGTGGTGGTCGTCGAGCCAGGCGCGCCATGCGGCGCCGTCCGCGACCGTCAGGGCAGGCAGCTCGTCACTCACGACTCCAACCTTCGCACGGGCCCAGAGGCGGCAAGCCATCCGTGACAGCAGCCCGCACGTGTCATCGCGGCGCCGTCCCCGCCGTGTGCGCTGAGTTCCCCAAAACCGGAACAGCCCTCGACGGACGGAGCACACTGGACGTGACGAAGCGGGTGCATCGTGGTCGAGCGCCGATCGGCCCAGGTTCAGGTGGCGTCGGCTGGAGGAGTCATGAAGCGAACCCGTGCGCTGTGGTCGGCAGTGGTCCTGGTGGCGGCGGCGGTGCTCGCCGGCCCACAGGCCTCGTCAGGGAGTTCGAGCGGGCCTCTGGATCCACTCTGTGAGAGGCATGCGACGCTCTGTCCCGACCCGAGCTCCCGGCAGGACTACGAAGGCGGCTACGTCGGCCACGACGAGCCGGCCCTGCTCTTCTACTCGACCCGAGCCGGCTCGGGGAACTCGGCCACCTGGCAGCTGCGGCTTCCGCATGAGGCGCCCACACTGCCGAGGCAGGACGGCACCGGCGGCACGTGGAACTTCCAGCGGAGCGTGGCGTTCTGGTTCGGCATGGACCTGTGCGAGACACAGAGCTACCCCAACCCGGGCGTTGCCTGCACCCCCGACTCGGACAGCAACATCAAGACGAGCAGCGACCACTCCGCACCCGACTGGATGGGCAACCACGTCGGGACCGGCTTCCTGGAGCTGCAGTTCTACCCGCCCGGATGGGTGCCTGAGCCGAACGTGTCCTGCGACCCGACGAAGTGGTGCGCGGCCATGGTGGTCTTCGGTCTCTCCGCAACCCGGACCCAGGTGAACAACGCCGACTGCCTGGACCGCGCCGGTGAGGAATGGGCGGACTTCGCGTTCATCACCAGGAGCGGCACGCCGCAGGCACCACCGGACCCGCTCAACGCCACCCTCGCGACCTTCACGCCCGACCCGGCGCAGGTGCTGTACATGGACGCCGGCGACACCCTGCAGATCTCGATCCACGACTCGGCGGCCGGGCTGGTGAACTCCATCACCGACGTGACGAGCGGGCAGAGCGGGTCGATGACGGCCAGCATCGCCAACGGCTTCGCACACCCGCTGTTCCAGCCCTCGGCGGTCGGCTGCACGGAGGAGCCGTACGCCTTCCACCCGATGTACGCCACCTCCAGCGAGCAGACGCTGGTGCCCTGGACCGCGCACACCTACAACGTCTCCTTCTCCGACGAGATCGGCCACTTCGAGTACTGCGACCGCGCCAACACGCTGGGCAGCTGCGTCAACCCCGGCGTCGGGGAGACGAAGAAGGACGTCGACGACACGGCCTGCTTCAACGCCACCGAGTCGCTGCTGGCGCCCGTCGGTGGCTGCATCGCCACCGACCGTGACTTCGACGGCACGTCGTACCAGCGCGACTGGTCCGGCACGCTGGCCGACCCCGCCCAGGACCGGCTGGTCCACTCGGGCTCCTTCCAGCTCACCAGCCCACAAACCGACGGGCACAACTACAGCCGGATGGCATTCGAAGCGGACATGCCGGCCATCGAGCCGCTGTCCGTGTGCGCCTTCGACGGCGCCGGATGCGTCAACCCACCACCGGGCGCGCAGTTCTACCCCATCTACTCGACCCGGTCCGGGCCGAACGGCGCCTGCGCCTGGCAGGAAGGTGGCACGTTCATCCCCGGCACCACGAACACGTTCGGCGGCACCTCGACGTCCGAGTACGGACCCGAGCTCGCCACTTACTACCCCGGCGATCCAGGGTTCCCCGAAGGCACGTTCGTCGACAACTTCCGCACCGTGCTGCCTCGCAACCCGTGCCCGAGCAGCGGCCAGCTCCCGTGAGGCACGACGTACACGACAGCCGTGTACTGCACCCGCGCGGCACGGCCCCTGCCATCAGCGGCGGCCGAGGCCGAGCGGCCTCGTGAAGACCTGCTCGCGTTCGGTCGCCTCCGTCAGGTCGTGCCGGCGTGCCACGAGCAGGGACTGCACGTCGACGAGGCCGAGGACGTCGCCGCCCTCGCCGAGGACGGCGGCGCCGCCGTGGCCGTGCTCGGCGAAGACGTAGGCGACGTGTCGCAGCGTGTCGCCCGCATCGACGACGTGGTGGCCTCCGTCGATCGCGAGCCGGCGCGCCTCTTCCAGCGCCTCGGGCGAGGTGCGCATGACGTCGGAGGCGAAGAACGTCTCGAGCGGGTCGGTGGTGTAGTCGCGCGTCAGGTGCAGTCCTCGGCGGGCGATCTTCTCCGTGAGGACCGAGCGCTGGAGGATGAGGACGGAGACCGCGTACGCCGCCGAGGATGCGATGAGCAGGGGCAGCAGCGCATCCCAGGCGTGCGTCAGCTCGAGGGTGAACACGACGCCCGTCAGTGGCGAGCGCATGACGCCACCGACGACCGCCGCCAGGCCGAGCATGGCCCAGAACCCCGGGAACACGCCGGGCAGGACGAGCCCGACCGCGGCCCCGAGCGCGCCACCGATCATGAAGACCGGGGCGAGCACGCCCCCGGACGTCCCGGACCCCAGCGACAGCGACCAGATGAGGGTCTTGACGACGAGGATACCGACGATGAGCCCGGTGGTCGCCCGTCCGGTGAGCAGCTGGTCGATGACGTCGTAGCCGACGCCGAGTGCTCGCGGCTCGACGAGCCCGCCGACGCCGATGACCAGACCCCCGAGTGCCGGCCACCACATCCAGTGCAGGGGGAGCCGACGGAACAGGTCCTCGGCGAAGTAGACGAGCCACGTCGCGCCGAGGGCCACGAGGGCGCCGCTGAGGCCGACGAGGGCGCTGAGCGCCTCGGCCGTCCACGTGATGGAGACGCCGCCGGTGGGTACCGGGAAGATCGCGCGGGTCCCGATGAGTGGTCCCCGTACGGCCGTCGCGACGGCGACCGCGGCGACGACCGGCACGAAGCTGCGTGGCCGCCACTCGAACAGCAGCAGCTCGACCGCCAGGAGCACGGCGGCGAGGGGGGCGTTGAAGGTGGCGGCCATCCCGGCCGCGGCACCCGCGACGAGGAGCGTCTTGCGCTCGTCGGCGGTGAGCCGAAGGTGCTGCGCGAGGATCGAGCCGATGGCGCCACCGGTCATGATGATCGGTCCCTCGGCGCCGAACGGCCCACCCGACCCGATGCTGACCGCCGCCGAGATCGGTTTCAGCACAGCCACTTTCGGCTCGACCCGGCTGCCGCGGATGAGGATCGCTTCGATCGCCTCGGGCATGCCGTGCCCGCGGATCTTCTCCGACCCGTAACGGGCCATGAGGCCGATGACGAGGCCGCCGACCACTGGCGCGAGGAGCACGAGCGGCCACGGGTGGTGCGTCGCACCGGGCGCCACGAGTGAGGTGTCGAGCCGCTGGTAGAAGACGACGTTCGTCGTCAGGCCGATGAGCTTGAGCAAGGCGTACGCCGCGAAAGCGCCACCGGCCCCGACCGGCAGTGCCCACGCGGCGATGACCAGCATCCGCGGGTGGACGTTGAAGTCCCCGAGCTCCACCTTGGCCCCGGTCACAGCGGCACCGGGCCGGTCAGGTCGTGGTGGCGTCGGCGGAGACCGTCGTGCAGCGCGTTGAGGCTGTCGGTGAGCGAGCCGAGCGCCTCGGCGTCGAGGCCCCGGAGGACGCGGGTCAGCTCACGAGAACGCCACGCGAGCACCGCGTCGATGACCGTGTCGCCGTGCTCGGTCAGGGCGAGCAGCACCCGGCTGCGGCTCGCCGGGTCGCCGGTGCGGGTGACGTGTCGCGACGCGACGAGCCGGTCGGCCAGGCGCGTGATCGACGAACCGTTGACCCCGAGCACGGTGGCCAGTCGGGTGCACGACGACTCTCCCTCGTCGCGCAAGGCGAAGAGCAGCCGCATCTGCGGCAGCGACACGTCCCCGACCTCGTCGACGCTCCGGACCGCCAGCCCGAGCAGGTCGCGGGTGATCTGCTGCAGCGCGGCCACGGTGGCGGCGGTGGCTTGCTGTTGCATTCGACAAGTCTTGCAGAGAGCAAGGAGCCGGTGTCAAAGCCGTCTCGACACCGGGCCGGCCGGCCGACGGGGCAGGCGGGTGTCGAGGTGATCGACGGTCGGGTGGCAGCACCACGGTGCGCGACCCCGGCGACGGAGGCCGGGCCTCAGGGCCAACGGGCCGTGAAGTAGGCGACCACCAGGGCGCACAGCGAGACGCCCACCAGCCACGCCCCCACCTGCGTCTCGGTGGTGCGCCGCGCCGAGACGTCCTGGCCGGACCGCCCCGGCCCGGGAAGGGACCCCCACACGATCAGACCGATGCCCACCACGAGCAGCACGCCGACCCCGGTCCAGAAGAAGGTCATCGCCCGCCCCCCTCGTCGACCCGGGCACACGGGCGGTGGCGCCGGCCGCTCCCGACCGGCGTCATCACGCCCCGGAGGGCGCGGTCGACCGCCGGGCGATCGTCAGGCCGTCGAAGGCGGTCAGGACGACGGCCTCGACGCGGTCGTCGGAGGCCACGAGGTCGTTGAAGTCGCGCAACGCGGTCGTGTTCGTATCGGTCACCTCCGGATCGGCGATCCGGCCGCTCCACAGGACGTTGTCCGCGAGCAGCAGGCCTCCGGGCCGGACGCGCGGCACCAGCTCTTCCCAGTAGGCGGCGTACCCGGGCTTGTCCGCGTCGATGAAGACCAGGTCGATGTCCGCCGTCGCGGGCAGTGCCCGCAAGGTGTCGATCGCGGGTGCGATCCGCAGCTCGATCCGGTCGGCAAGACCGGCCGCGGCCCAGGCCTGCTGCCCGATCTGGGTCCACTCTTGGCTGACGTCGCAACACAGCAGTGAACCTCCCTCGGCCAGGCCCCGGGCGATGCACAGGCTCGAGTAGCCCGTGAACGTCCCCACCTCGACCGCCCGACGCGCCCCGACCAGCCGGGCGAGCATCGTGAGGAGCTGGCCCTGGTCGTCGCCGATCTGCATGCCTGCCGCGTCGCCGAGCTTGGCTGTCTCCGCCTGCAGCTCACGCACCACACGGTCGGGACGCCAGGTCCCATGAGCCACGGCATAGGAGCGGATCACGTCGGTCACCGGGAAGCTGCGCATGCTCGGACGCTACGCCTCCTGCCACGCGGTGCGGCACCCTCACGGACGGTGCCGTGACCCAGGGCTACCTCATGACCCGGCCGCGCCATGCCGCTTGTCGGCCGGGGCGGGCGTGGGTTCCTGGGCCGAGCGATCGAGGTCCCACAGCTCCAGCGCGCGCTCGAAGGTCGGCTGCGGTCGCCGCACCGTGCTGCTTGCCGGGGAGGCGCACCTCCTCGTGGATCCCTCGCGCCACTCCCACGATTCGCGCGAGGTCGACCCTGGCACATCGGGAGAACTCCTCCAGCTCGCACTGGAAGCCGCGACGTGCCGAGGGCAGAGTGGAGCCGTGCGGATCGCGGCAGACCGGGGAGAAGAGGCTGGGGCCGCGGCATGAGCCGGCGACGGTCTGCTGCCGTTGCGGCCCTCGTCGGGGCGGTCTGTCTCTACGCCGTCGTCAGGATGCTGACGACCCCGGAACGGCCGGTCCGTACCGAGATCCTGCAGGGCGCGCTGGTGGGTGTCGGGCTGGCCGTCGTCACCGTCGAGATCCTCGCGAGGGTCAAAGCCGTCAAGGTCAACGGCTGGGTCACGATGCCCGGATGCGGTGTCCCCGGGAACGGCTTCCTGTCGCGGGCCGCGGCCACGTGGGTGTTCCCGGGTCCGGTCAACGTGCCGGAGGAATCGGTGTACTGGACGACGCAGGCCGATGAGTCGGGTCGGCCGCTGAGCGGCCTCCACAGCTACGTCGTGCACTTCCCGGCGGGCGGGCTCCCACCCAACGACGCGTTCTGGTCGCTGACGATGGGCGATTCTCGGAACCGCTTCGTCCCCAACCCGATCGGCCGGTACAGCGTGGGCGACCGCTCGGGGCTGGCGCCGAACGCGGACGGGTCGGTCGACATCCACATCCAGAGCACCGTGCCGGTGGGCCGTGAGGCCAACTGGCTGCCTGCTCCCTCGGGCAGGTTCACCCTCTGGCTCCGCGTCTACCTTCCTGGCCGGGCCGTCCTCGAGGGCCGGTATGCCGTTCCGCCCGTGACCCGGGCCTCGTGAGCCCTGCCATGCAGCTCGAGCACCTCCTGCCCTTCGCCACAGCCATGGTCGCGGCGTGGTTCCTTGCCCTCTGGTTCTGGCCCCGCGTGCTGTTGTCCGTGTTCAAGCGGGCCATCCTCGTCAGCGGGTTCGGCGGCGGCCCGATCCCGGTGAACTCGCTCTACGTCCAGTCCCAGGCCTCGTTCGCCGACCCGGTCGGCACGACCACGGGTTCGACACTGGCGACCACGGGCGTGAACCGGGACACGCTCATGTCCGCCGGCTGGCTGGACCTGCGAGAAGGGCCCCGGCTCCTGCACGTGCCGGACGCGGCTGACCGCTACTACAGCGTCCAGCTCACCGACCCGTCCACGAACACGAACTTCGCCTACGTCGGCACCCGCACGACAGGCAACCGGGCGGGCGACCACCTCATCACCGGGCCACACTGGACGGGCCCGCTCCCGAGCGGGACGACGCGAATAGCCTCACCCCACAACGCGGTTCTGATCTTCGTCCGCGTGCTCGTCCACGGGGACAGCGACCTGCCGTCCGCCCACCACCTCGCGACCCAGATCGTGCTGTCAGGACCGCCGACCCCCTCCGGAGAGTCCGAACGACCGCCGGGGTCGTGAGGGCGCCTCGACCCCTCAGGGAAGGTGTCGGTCCAGACGTCGCAGCACAGGCCCGAGGAGCGGCCAGTGCTGCAGCCCGGCGCGCATGACCAGGCCCCGTGCGGCGGCGACCGACCTGCGGGCGAGAGCGCCTGGGGTCCGCATCCCCTCTTCGGCCGTGGCCCGGGCGCGGCGGGACAGCCAACGCGCGCACCCGGCGCAGACGCCCACTTCCGGGTGGGACCCGAGCCGAGTCAGGTCCTGCTCGTCGAACGGCTTCCCGCAGCACCAGCAGCTGGGGCGCTGCACCTGCTCGCGCTCCTGCGCACTAACCGCCATCTGCCCATCGTCACCCCTCACCGACCGGGAGACCAGAGGCGTCGACCCCGAGGCCGAACCGTTCACCGGACCGACATCCGGAGTTGGGTGCGGCCGGTAGCCGTCAGGCATGGACTTGGACCCGACCATCCAACGCGTGAAAGGCGTCTCATGACCACCTCCCTCAACCGCCGTGGCTTCCTCAGAGGCACGGCCGCCACCGGCCTGGGCATCGCGATCAGCGGCAGCATCGACGTTCTCGCCGGAGGAGGTAGCGCCCTGGCCGCCCCGCGGTCGTCGGTCGGGTACGGGCCGCTGGTTCCTGACCCCAAGGGCCTGCTGGCCTTGCCGGCGGGGTTCTCCTACCGGATCGTCACGCAGAGTGGGGTGACGCCGACCGTCGACGGAGTCCCGACGGCGAGCGACCCGGACGGCACGGGCGTCTTCACCCGCGGCAACGGGTCGACCCTCGTCAACAACCACGAGATCGGTGGCAGCGAGCCCTTCGGGGTCCCGCCGCTGGCCGGGCTCACCTACGACGAGGGCGCCCGCGGCGGCACGTCGAACATCGACGTGGACGCGGATGGCACCCGCATCCGCGAGTACACGAGCGTCGCCGGCACCCACAACAACTGCGCCGGGGGCGAGACGCCGTGGGGAACCTGGCTGACCTGTGAGGAGACGGAGCAGAGGATGGGCGGCCGCTACCTCAAGGACCACGGCTACGTCTTCGAGGTCGACCCGAGCAGCCAGGAGGCCAACCTCGGCAAGAGCCCGGTGCCGCTGAGGTTCCTCGGCCGGTTCTCCCACGAGGCGGTCGCCGTCGACCCGACCACGCACACCATCTACGAGACGGAGGACGCCGGCGGCCCCAACGGCCTGTACTACCGGTGGACGCCCCCGGCAGGGTTCACCGGCGGCAAGGACGCCCTGCGCGAGCTCGCGCTCTCCGACGGCGGCGACAGGGCCGGCGAGCTGGAGGCGATGAGCTGCTACCGCGGCGACACGCACATCCCCGACCTGTCCCTCGCGACGCAGGCGGGCACCCGCTACACGGTCCGGTGGAGACCGGTACCCGACCGCGAGGCCCGGACGACCTCGGTGCGCAAGCAGTTCGCGGACGACGAGATCACGCGCAGCCGCAAGCTCGAAGGAGCGTGGTGGGGCGACGGCGGCGCCTACTTCGTCGCCAGCTTCGCGCGCAGCAGCGACGGCATCGCCAACGAGCACGACGGGCAGGTGTGGTTCTACGACCCCCGGACCGAGACCGTGACGCTGAAGACGATCTTCGCCGTCAACCCCGACCCGGACGTCGACACCGACAGCTACGACGGCCCCGACAACATGACGCTCTCGCCCTACGGCGGCATCATCATGGCCGAGGACGGCGAGGGCATCCAGCACCTCGTCGGCGTGACCGACCAGGGCAAGTCCTACCCGTTGGCCCGCAACGACCTCAACGACAATGAGTTCACCGGCCCGGCCTTCAGCGCCGACGGCAAGGTGCTCTTCGCCAACATCCAGTCGCCCGGGTACGTCTTCGCGATCACCGGTCCGTGGGCGCGTCCGAGCAACGCCGAGGCCTGACCCTCCCGGCCGTCCGCGACGCAGCAGTCCTGGCGGCGGGGCCGCCGTCCGCACCGGGGGACGGCGGCCCAGCTCCGCGCCGTGGTGGGCGGATCAGCGGCTGGTCAGCGAGCTGACCAGCCGCTCGATGCGGTGGCGGATCTCGTCACGGATGGGTCGGACGTGCTCGAGGTCCTGGCCGGCCGGGTCGTCGAGGACCCAGTCCTCGTAGCGCTTCCCGGGGTAGAACGGGCAGGCGTCGCCGCAACCCATGGTGACCACGACGTCGGCCTCCCGCACGGCTGACTCGGTGAGCAGCTTCGGTGTCTCGGCCGTGATGTCGATGCCCTCTTCGGCCATCGCCTGCACCGCGACCCGGTTGACCTGCTCGGCCGGCTGGGACCCGGCCGACAGGACGTCGATGCGGTCGCCGGCGAGGTGCTGCAGGTAGCCGGCGGCCATCTGGGACCGCCCCGCGTTGTGCACGCAGACGAACAGGACGGTGGGCCGGTCGGTCGAGCGGTTGTCGGGCGAGGGGGTGTCGGTCACGGGCGTGCCTTTCGGACGGGGGAGGCTGGGGCGTCGGACCGGCTGGGGTGGAGCAGTGCGACGAGACCGAGCCCGGCGGCGCCGCCCACCAGCTGGGCCGCGATGAAGGCCAGGACGCTGACGGGGGCGATGCCGGCGAAGGTGTCCGACAGCATCCGGGCCACGGTGACGGCCGGGTTGGCGAACGAGGTCGAGCTGGTGAACCAGTACGCGCCGGTGATGTAGCCGCCGACGGCGTAGGCGACGCGGCTGCTGTCCGCGCCAGGGAATGGGCTGCGGGATGTGCCACGCAGTGTGCCGAACACGACGACCACCAGACCCAGCGTCGCGACGACCTCGCCGAGCCAGACTCCGGAGCCGGAGCGGATGTGCTGGGACACAGTGATCGCGGGCAGGTCGAACATGAGGTTGGCGACCAGGGCACCGGTCGCCGCCCCGGCGAGCTGCGCCACGACGAGGGCGGCGGTGACCCGGGTGGACAGCGTCCCGAGCGCGCGCTCGAGCACCGTGATGACCGGGTTGAACGAGGCGGACACCGGGTGCAGGGCCAGGATCAGCGCCACGAGCACGGCGCCGGTGACGACGGCGTTCTCCAGCAGCTGCAGCCCCACGTCGTGTGGTGACAGCCGGCTGGCCGCGATGCCGGAGCCGACGACGGCCGCGACGAGGAACGCGCTCCCGACGAACTCGGCCGCGACCTTCTCACGGAGCCTCACGACGCGGTGTCGGAGATGAGCGTCGCCAACGAGGACATGGCGTTCGGGCTGGACCGGTAGTACACCCAGACACCACGCTTCTCCCGCTCGAGCAGCCCGGCCTCGTGCAGCACCTTGAGGTGGTGGCTGATCGTCGGCTGCGACAGCTCGAACGCGTCGTTGAGGTCGCAGACACAGGCCTCACCGCCCTCATGGGATGCCACCAGCGACAGCAGCCGCAGGCGGACCGGGTCCGCCAACGCCTTGAGCATCGGCGCGATCCGCTCGGCGGCGTCCTGGCTCAGCGGCTCACGGCTCAGCGGAGAGCAGCAGGCCACGGCCTCGGCCGGCGTCAGGGTCAACGTCACAGAGTTCGACACGCGTCGATATTGACAGACGTCGATGCGTTGGTGCAACCTCGTCGTACACACATCGACAATCATCGATCTCTAGAGGAGCCACCCATGCGTCGCATCCAGCTCGCCCTCAACGTCGAGGACCTGCAGGCCTCGGTCACGTTCTACTCCGCGCTGTTCGGCGCCGAACCGGCCAAGACGCGTCCCGGCTATGCCAACTTCGCCATCACCGAGCCGCCGCTGAAGCTCGTGCTCATCGAGAACCCCGGGCACGGTGGCAGCCTCAACCACCTCGGCGTCGAGGTCGACAGCGCCGCCGCCGTCGACGCGGAGCAGTCCCGGCTGGCCACGCACGGCCTGGCCACGCTCGACGAGCGGGGCACGACGTGCTGCTACGCCAAGCAGGACAAGTTCTGGGTCGAGGGGACCCCCGACGGCGAGCGATGGGAGGTCTACACGGTGCTGGCCGACTCCGCCTCCTTCGCCGGAGAGGACGCCGACGCCTCCACCTGCTGTGACCGCGAGCCTGTCGCCGGAGCGCTCCCGACCGCGACGACGTGCTGCTAGCGCGAGCCGGGCTCTGACAGCCGAGAAGTCGCTCTGCCAGCAAGATTCGCGAATCGGGCACGGCCGCAGAACGGGCGGGATACGGTGCCGACGGCGGCGAGCGCCGTCCGCCACCACTCATCCAGGGAACTGCTGACTGCACATGGCTGTTGTGTTCAACCCCCCGCCGGGATGGCCTGCACCCGTCCCCGGTTGGGTGCCGCCGGAGGGGTGGCTGCCCGACCCGTCGTGGCCGCCGGCTCCACAGGGCTGGCAGTTCTGGACGAACGCCGCCGAGGCGCCCTCAGGGTCGCCGACCTCCCCGGCGGCCGCCTCCGGGCCGGCCGCCCTGGGCGGTGACACGTCGTACGGGTCCACGCAGGCCCTGCGTCCACCGTGGCTCGAGCAGGCCGCCCCGGGCGTTTCGCCCGTGCGGTCGAGCGACGCACCACCGTCCCCCGGTACGGCCGGGATCGGGGAGGGGGCCCGCAGGGTCGCCTGGTGGGGCTGGGGTGGCCTCGCGGCCAGCGCCCTGCTCGGGCTCGCCGGCGGACCCGGTAGTGCACTTCTCCTCGCGGGACTCTTCGCGTTCGTCGTGTCCGTCGTGGCGCTGGTCCGCGGACGCGTCCGCTGGGCCCACCTGCCCGGCAGAGCCTCCGGCGTCGCCGCGCTCGTCGGCGCCATCGCAGCCGTGTCCGTCGGCTCGGCCCTGTCCCCGGCCACCGCGACGGTCTCGGCACCACCGGCTGCACAGACCGGCACGGCGTCGCCGACCCGGACGCCCGGGCCGTCGCCCTCGGCGCCCTCCGAACCCCCGACGACGAGCCCGGCCCCGTCGCCGAGCGCCACGGTCACCACCGAGGCGGACCCCGTGCTGGCCGCCATCCGCGCGGCACGACCGGGGACGGCATTGGCGCTCGTCGCCACGCTGGCGGTGCGGGGCCGCGGCCCGATGACGGGCTACTCGCGGGCCGAGTTCGGGGCCGCCTGGACCGACACCGACCGCAATGGCTGCGACCAGCGCAACGACACCCTGCGCCGCGACCTGCGCGCCGTCACCCTCAAGGCCGGCACGAACGGCTGTGCGGTCATGACCGGCACGCTGAGGGACCCGTACACGGCGACGACGATCTCCTACTCCCGGACGGCCCGCACCTCGGCGGTCCAGATCGACCACGTGGTCGCCCTCGCCGACGCCTGGGCAAAGGGCGCCGCCGCATGGCCCCAGTCCCGACGGACGTCGTTCGCCAACGACACCCTCAACCTCGTGGTGGTGTCCGCCACGGTCAACGCGTCCAAGGGGAGCGGTGACACGGCCACCTGGCTGCCGCCGGCCACGGCCTACCGGTGCACCTACGTCGCGCGACAGGTCGCGGTCAAGGCCAGGTACCGGCTGGCGGTGACCTCCGCGGAACGCGCCGCCATGGTCCGGGTACTGAGCACGTGCCCCGCCACGGCGCCTCCGTCGGTGGCGGTGGCCGCGCTGGGCGGGTTCCCGCTCTACGCCGCCCCCGTCCCCGCTCCGACACCGAAGCCGGCGCCCGAGCCGGCACCCGAGCCGGCGAGCCCGACGATGGTCCAAGGGGTCCACCCGGGCGCCTTCTGCTCCCCGGCAGGGGCGATGGGTTACACCACCAAGGGCACGCTGATGCGGTGCACGTTCAAGGCCGGCGACATCCGGGCCCGCTGGCGATCGGCCTGAGCAGAGCCGTGCCAGACATCCACACGCTCGTCCCGACACGGGTCGCTGCAGGGAAGGACCGGTAGATGGGGTTCGGCGTCTCCTTCAAGATCGCCCCGGGCGTCCGCGTCCGCGCCTCGAGCCGAGGCGTACGCGCCAGCGTCGGGCCGCGCGCCGCCCGGGTACACGTCGGCGCCGGCCGCACCCGCGTCTCGACCGGGGCCGGGCCGGTCACGCTGTCCACCACCCTCGGTGGTGGGCAGCGGCGCACGTCAGCCCACGCATCGTCGCCACGGTCGACCGGCGGCACACGCCGGCCCGCGCAGCCCACCGTCGCGCAGCTGCAGGCGCAGGCTCGCGCTGCGGAGCGAGCGCAGCAGGTTGCCGACGTCGCCGCCCTCGAGCGGTCCCTGACGACCCTGCACGTGGCCGCCTTCGCCGACCCGCAGCGGCAGGTCCTGCCGCTCCCAGCACCACCCGGTCGCCCTGAGGTCGATGCGGTGCGCCGCGAGCTGTACCGGACGGCGACCGCCGGTGTGCCCGTGTGGAGTCGGGCCCTGCGGAAGCAGGCCAGGACGTGGGCCGGGCAGCAAGCGCCCGTCGAGGCCTGGCGACGGCACACCGGCGAGCTGGTCAGCGTGCAGTGGGACCAGTCCCAGCTCGACCAGGACCGGGAGGCGTTGCGCGACCACGACCCGCTCACGGTGATCTCGGCCGTCGATGACGCGTTCGCCGACAACGCCAGCGACTCCACGTGCGTCGACGCCGGCACCGTCCCCGACACGGGCGCCCGTTACGTCACCGCCGTCGTCACCTACGCCGGCATCGACCTCGTACCGGAGCACCGGGCGGACCGCACACCGGGCGGCAAGCCGACCCTGCGCAAGCGGTCCAAGACGGACCGCAACGTCCTGTACGCGACCTCCGTGGCCTCGACCGTCCTGGCGACCGCCAAGGAGGCCCTCGCCGTGGCCGTGGCCGCCACCGAGGTCCGGGTGCTCGTCGTGCGCCCGGACGGCACCGGCGATGTCGAGCCCATCTATGCCGGTACGTTGCGACGCGACGCCCTCGCCCACCTCGACTGGCCCAGCCTCGACCCGCTGAGGGTGGCCATGGCTGCCGACGGCGCGGAGATGCGCCTCAAGGGCAGCACTCGGGAGGTCGTCGCGCTGGCGGTGGACCCGGGCTCACCGGCGGCAGCCCTCCTCGAGGCGTGGTCCCGGCCCGTTGACGAGATGGACGTCTGAGCCGCCCTGAAGACCGGCGCCTCAACCTCCCCGAAGGGCCGCCGAGACCACTCCCTCCGGTGGGGCTCACGACGGACAGGCGCGCCGACCGGGGTGGATCCGCGTTCCGGGCGTCGAGTCCGGGTGCACTATGGACCTACTCCGGAGCGACTGGGGGTTCGATGTCCGGCATCACCGAGAGTCTGCAGCGGTCGGTCAACACGCGCCAGGACGAGCTGGGCCTTCTCGTCGAACGGATCCCGGCGCATTCCCGCTCGCTCCGGCGCCGTTCGGAGATCGCGCGGGTGGTCGTCATCCTCGCGGGCGCGCTCGTCGCGGCGCGCGAGAGCATCGTCGGCGGCGCGACCGACTCGCGGGTCATCGTGCTCGTCTTCAGTGCGCTCGGCATCGTCATCGCGGCGATCACCGGCATGGAGTCGTACTTCAAGTGGGAGGGACGGGCGTCCGAGCTGCGCACGCTCGGCGCCTCGGCGCGGTCGACGCTCCGATCGGTCGACTCCCAGTGGCAGCTCAAGGTCCGCACCGCCCAGACCGAGCAGGAACGAGTCAACGCCCTGACGACCATCATCACCTTGTTGGACAGCGAGCTCGAGCGAATCCGGGACTCGGCCGCCAGGCTCAACATCAGCCTCGAGACGCCGGAGGACACGCCGCCACGCGAGCTGTATCCCGCCTAGACGACGAGATGCTTCGTGCCCACCGCACGGCAGCCGCGAGGCCGGCCCGTACGAGAGTGGGCCCGTCCTCGGTGTCCGCCGGGATGACTACGCTCGGACGCGCACGTGGTGGTCGAACCGTGTCGCACCCCGTGCGGGTGCGGCCACAGGTCGACCGGGCTGAGAGGAGAACGGTGCTCGCCAAGTTTCCGGGACACTGCACCGCATGCCAGGGACCGGTTCGGCCCGGTGACGAGATCGTCTCCGGGGGCGGCCGCAACGCCGCGTGGGTGCACGCAGACTGCAGGGCCGAGCTCGCTCTCCCGGGCGTGACCTCGTCGCGGCGGGCGCGGTCCGGCGCGGCGTGCAGCACGACCACGGGCAGAGCCCGGACACCGAAAGCGCCGATGGCTGCTCCTGAGGGAGCGAGGTTCGTCTACACCGACGGCGCGTGCTCGGGAAACCCCGGGCCGGGCGGGTGGGCCTGGGCGATCGACCGTGACGTCTTCGCGTCGGGCTCCGAACGACCGAGCACGAACCAGCGGATGGAGATCCGCGCCGCGCTCGAAGCCGTCACCGCCCTCAGCGGACCCCTCGTCGTCGTCAGCGACTCGACCTATGTCGTGAACTGCTTCCGCGACGCGTGGTGGGACGGATGGCTCACGCGCGACTGGACCACCTCGCAGAAGAAGCCGGTCGCCAACCGTGACCTGTGGGAGCCGCTGGTGATGGCCGTCCGGGAGCGCGGCGACGTGGCCTTCCAGTGGGTCAAGGGTCACTCCGGCCACGAGATGAACGACCTCGTCGACGAGCTCGCTGTGGCGGCCAGTCGCAACCTCGACTAGCACCGCCGGTTGCGGACGTCGCGGATGCAGGTGTGGAACGGCCGCACCTAGCCCGGGAGGTCGGACTCGCTCATGCCCTCGGCGTGACCGGGGGGCCATTGCACCAGCTCGATGCGGTAGCCGTCGGGATCGGTGACCCAGGACGTCCAGAACACCTCCGAGCCATCGGGCGAGCTGGGCGGTTCGGCGGTCACTCCCCTGGCGGCGAGGCCATCGACGATCGCGGTCATGGACTCGACCTGGATGACGAGGTGGTGGAGACCCTGGGGATCGACCCGGCCCCTGTCGGGACTGTGGACGAGCTCGAGGGTCACGAACTCGTCACCGGGGAGCTTGAGCATCGTCAGGCTGCCGAACTGCGTCTGCGGCACGGTGCCGAGCACGGTGTAGCCCAGGGCGGTGTAGAACGCGAGCGAACGCTCCAGGTCCGCGACCTGAAGCCCGACGTGCAGTGTTCTCATGGGCCGGTCCTGTCCATGGCCGGTGGCGCCAACGGGGAGATCGCCTGTCAGGGGCTGGTCGTCGCCGCGGCCGGCGTCGTGCTGGTCGTCGGCGCGGGGACGCTGGTGCTGGTCGTCGCGGTCGTGCTCCCGGCGGCCGGCGCGCTGCTCGAGCCGGACGTGGCGGTCGGAACGGGCGCCGTGCTGGTGGGTGCAGGCTCCGAGGTGGGCGTTGTCGTGCTGGGGCTCGGTGGGGCGCTGGTGGCCGAGGGGGACGCGGGCGTGGTCAGAGGTGTCGTCGCCGGAGGCGTGCTGGACGTCGGGGACGAGGTCGCCGTGGTGGGCGTCTGGCTGGGGCTGCCCTGCGTGCCGATGAGCGTCTGGATCTGGCTCTGGAACTCGAGCAGCCGGGCCCTGACCTGGTCGAGGGGCAGGCCCTGGATGGTCGCAGCGAACGCGGTGATCTGCGTCCAGAGCGCGTCGAGGCGTTGTCGCGTCTCAGGGGAGAGCTGGGCCGGCACGGTGAGGACCAGCTGCTGGGCCAGGGCGTAGGTCAGGCACTGGACGCAGGAGTAGTTCACGGCACCGGCGACGTTCTGGGGGATGGCGATGTTGGCGCTGCCGGTGATGAGGACGACCTGGAAGGCCACTGCCACAGTGGTGCACCCGGTGCAGCTGGCGAAGGCGTAGGCCTCGTTCGCGTTGGTGACGCTGGTGCCGTCGGCCCAGACGAGGGCGAAGGCGACGTCGTACAGGGTGGACCCGTCCCTGGTGTTGACGGCGAGTGCCTGGTTGTCGCCGGGGCCCGGGGCGGCCGGCCGGTTGAACGGGAAGACCCAGGCCGGCTGTGCGGAAGCGCCCGCGGTGGTCTGGGTGGTCTGGCCGTTCTGACTGTCCTGCCTCGGGATGAGGACGAGGGCCAGCTGGGGGTGCTCCCGCGTCGGGGGCGTGGAGGTCGAGGCCCACACCGAGGGTTGCGACTCGATGATCTGGCCGTCCTGCAGGCTCGGCGTGCCCGTGATCGCGTACCCCGCAGATGCCACGGCCTGGGTGAGGGTGCCTCGTTCGAAGGGCTGGACGGGCCGGTAGCGGTTGGCGTCGGGCCACCATGCGTACCCGAGGCCGGCGACCACGGCCGCTGCGACGACACCCGCGACGACGCGACGCCCGGGGTGGCCCGCGGTGCGGCGCCAGACCGTGGCACTCGTGGTGCGCACCAGGCGGGCGAGCAGGAGCAGGGAGCCGAGGACCGGCAGGGCGATGGCCACGACGGCCAGGACCCGGACGGTCACCCCGAGGGCGTCACCTCCCGCCCAGTCGACGGCAAGCGCGTGGGACTGCCGGCCCAGGGCGGCCCAGGCGGTGCCGAGCACCCGGGGGAGCGCCAGCACCATCATGACGAGCGTGAACGCCAGCAGCGGCACGATGCACAGCACCCAGGCGGTGACGACGACCCGTGGGCCCCGCCTGAGCGCGGCCACACGGGGGTCGGTCCGGCGTCCGGGCCACAGGCTGAGCAGGATCGGTCCGATGCGCGCGTAGAGGTCCGGGACACCGGTCAGGTCTGCCAGGACGTGGTAGCCGTCGAAACGCACCATCGGAGCCAGCTGGCGGACCATCTGGAGCAGCTGTGCCGCAAGGATGAGCAGGATCGCGTCCCACCCCGTGCCGGCCCAGACGACGAACATCGCCACGCTCACGATGGCGTTGAAGTAGAGCCCGCCGAGGTCGACCCGCAGTCGCCCGGCCCGGCCGAGGCGGTAGCTGTCGGTGACATCGGTGTAGAACGCGGGCCACACCAGGTAGAGACCGGTGCCCATCGCACCCGGCGTCGCGCCCCCGTACCGGCAGGCGGCGGCGTGCCCGAACTCGTGGAAGCCGGCGGACAGGATGGTGATCGCGAAGACGACCACGAGCAGCAGGGGCTGGTCGAAGGCCTGGTGGGTGGCCGAGGCAAGCCCCTTGGTGAACAGCACCCACGCCGAGATCACGGCGAAGGCGAGGACCACCGGCACGACGACCACCGGTGCGAACAGCACCGCGAAGGGCGTCGTCAGCCGTCGCGTCACGCGCGGGTCGGAGACGACCCACCGGAGGCGCAGGGCCAGCAACGGGTTCGACCGGTGCGCCGGCGGTTCGGAGCCGTCGGCGCCCCGAACGAGGCCGAGCGGCCGTAGCTGGGAGACGACCAGGCCCCGCACGTCGTCGGCACCGACCCGACGGCCGTACTCGGTGCTGACCGCCTCGGCGACCTGCGCGAACGTGCGCCGACCGTCGATCGTCTTGAGCACCAGGTACAGCAGCGGCGTCAGCTGGACGGTCTGGCCACCCCGGCGGCGCACGAGCGAGGGCGCGGTGCGATAGCCCGAGCCCGTCAGCTCACCGAGCAGCTCGATGCCCTCGGCCCGGTGCGGGCGCTCGTCCACGGATGCGGGGGCAGCCGAGTCGATGGCACCGGGGGAGATGGTCCTCGACGCGGGGGTGCCGGCAGCAGACGCCGTGGCGTCGTGCGCCGGCACCCCGCGCGGCGACGAGGTGAGGCTCACGAGGGACCTGGCTACTGCTTGATCGACGAGGTCTGGTCAGCCGTGGCCTGCGCGGTGCCGTCCAGGTGCTGGGTGATGGTGCCGCTCTGGTCGGCGACCGAGACGGCCTGCGAGTCCACCGAGCCGATGTTGGCCGACACGGACGCGTCGATCGGCGCAGCGACGTTGGCGTTGGCCGCCACGGCGCCGTCGACCGGAGCGGTGAGCTTGGCGTCTGCGGCGGCGTTCACGTCGATGTTGAGCAGGTTGCCACTGAGCACCGAGGACGGCGTCGTGTCCGCCGTGGTGCCCGTGGTGCCCGTGGTGCCCGTGGTCGTGCCGGCGTCCGGCGTCGTGCTCGGGGCGGGCGCCGTCGACGTGTCGGGCGTGGTCTGCTGGATGTCGCTGTGCTGCGGTGCGTCCGCGATCGCCGACCCGGTCAGGCCCTGGTCGATGGTGACCGCCTGGTGCGCCAGGGCGGCGTCCGTGGAGCCGACCGACAGGACGTTGGCGCCGACGGCACCCGCGATCGGCGCGGCGACGTTGGCGTTGGCCGCCACGGCCAGGTCGATCGGCGCCGCCACGTCCAGCGCCAGGTTGAGGTCGGCGTTGAGGTCGAGCAGCGACATGACCTCCTTGTCAGGCAACGCCGCACCCGTCTCCGCGGCAAGCTCTTCCTTCGAGACGGGGGGCAGATCCGAATCGCTCATCAGGTGCTCCATCCCGGCGCCCTCCGGCGCCCTTGCTCTGGTTGAGGCCCGTCCTGCGAAGCAGCCGGCCCGTCCGGACGCCGCGTGCGTGTCCGGACGCTGGTGCGGGCCTCGCAGAAGGTCACTGTTGGCCTTACCCCGAAAAGCGCGTCGGTCCACGTCCGTCTTTTCGTGACGACCACGAACCGAGGTGGCGACACCCGGCACCGGAGGCGCACGATGTGACCGTGGAGACGTGGGACGCCCTGCGGGCGCGGCGGAACGTACGGCAGTTCACCGAGCAGCGCGTTCCCGACGAGGCGCTCGACCGCATCCTCGATGCTGGGCGACGCGCCCCGTCGGCGGGCAACTGGCAGCCGTGGGACTTCGTGCTCGTCACCGACAGGGCGCAGCTCGTCGAGCTGGCGAAGGTCTGGCAGGGCGCCAGGCACGTCGCCGGTGCGGCGGCCGCGATCGCGATCGTCGCGCCGGAGCCGCAGGACGACCGACAGTCGGCCCTGCTCCAGTACGACCTCGGCCAGGCCACGTATGCGATGGCCGTCGCCGCGGCCGACCTGGGCGTCGGCACGGGCCATGCTGCCGCCGTCGACCAGGACCAGGCCAGGGCCGTCCTCGGCTTTCCCGACGGGCGGTTCCTCGCCTACCTGCTGGCCGTCGGCTACCCGTCGGACAAGCCGTTGGCCGTCATCGAACGGCCGGACCGGCGTCCCTTCGACGAGGTGGTGCACCGCGGCGGCTGGTGACCGGTCCGACGCCACACGCGGGTCGTCGGGCGGGCGTTCCGGCGTTCCGCTCCCGCACGAGCCGGCGCAGGAGCATCCTGACGCCATGGCAGACACCACGCCGTCGAGGAGCACCGCCGTCCCCCTGGCCGGGTTCGCCACCGGGGCCGTCGTTGCCCTGCTCGTCGGGGTGTTCGGCAAGGTGCACGACCCGACCCTCGCCGGCACGACGACGTTCGGCTTCCGAACGGTCGTCGACATGAAGGTCGTGCTGTCCGTGGTCATCGGGGTGCTCGCCGTGCTCCAGCTCGTCGGAGCGCTCTGGATGTACGGCCGGCTCGGCGTCCGGGCGCCCTCCTGGCTCGGAACGGCACACCGGGTCTCGGGCGCGGTTGCCGTCGTGCTCATCGTCGTCGTGGCCTACCACTGTCTGTGGGCGCTGGGCCTGGAGACCGGGACCTTCGCGAGCGGAGAGCCCGTGCCGATGCGGACGCTCGTGCACGGCGTGCTCGGCTGCGTCGTCATCGGGGCGCTGGTGGTCAAGGCGGTGGCGGTTCGCTCGAAGCGCGCGCCCGGGTGGTTCCTGCCCGTGGCCGGCGGCCTGCTCTTCGCGCTCCTCGTCGTCGTCGTGCTGACGTCGGCCGCCTGGTACATCGCTGCGCGGGGCTGGCCCGCCTAGATGTACCCGGCCATCAGGTTGGTGACAGTCGACTGATCGGCGGGTGGCCTCCGAGCGCGCTGTGGCGGCGTTCAGTGTTGTAGTGCTGCAGCCATGGCGCAAGAGCGGCGGCACGGTCGGCGTTGCTGGTGAAGAGCTGCCGGTAGGCCCACTCGGTGGCCAGGGTGCGGTTCAGGCGCTCCGCCTTGCCGTTCTGCCACGGGCAGTGGGGCTTGATGAACTTCTGTCGGATGCCATGCTCGGCGCACACCGCTCGCAGGGAATAGCGGTACGCCCAAGCGTTGTCGGTCATCAACCTCTCGATTCGGGTGATGCCATGGTGGGCGAAGTAGCCGATCGCGCGCTCGAGGAAGGCCGCGCACGTGACGCCTTTCTCGTCAGGAAGGATCTCGCTGTAGGCCAGCCGGGAGTGGTCATCGACGATCGAGTGGACGTAGTCGTACCCGGGGCCGTTGACCCGGTCTCGGGGGGTGGCGCGACCGTGAACCCGCCAGCCTCCGCCGTCGGGGATGCGGCCGATCTTCTTGACGTCCATGTGCACCAGCTCGCCTGGCCGCTCCCGCTCGTACCGGATCGCGGTCTGCTTCGAGGAGCGAATCAGCTCGCCGGTGATCGGGTCGCAGTCACGCAGGTAGGGCACCTGGTGGCGGCGCAGGATCCGTGAGACTGTCCGCGCCGGGACCCCGACCCTCGGGCCGAGCACGTCG
>NZ_JBPGXG010000024.1:0-39865 GCF_056755255.1 Monashia sp. HAY1-5C
CACCCCTCGATGGGGCTCGCTGAGCAGCAGCCCCTCCTGGACGAGTCGCTGCAGCGCCTCGCGGACCGGTCCACGGCTGACGCCGAAGCTGTGGGCCAGCTCCAGCTCGTTCAGCTGCGAGCCCGGTTCCAGGGTGCCGTTGACGATGGTCGTCCTCAGCCGCTCGGTGACGATCGAGGCGAAGGTGGTGCGCGGGATGGGGGCCGCGGACGGTGCGTCGTGGATCACAGCACTTCCCCGTCCTGCAGGGCCCCGCCCGCGGGCACCGCCGCGGGGGCGGTGGCCTGGGCCGGAGCGTCGGGCGGCACGGTGGCCGGGCCGCGCTTGCGGCGTTTCTTGGTGTCCAGGCCCTGGCCGATCATGGTGACGGACAGCGCGGTGATGAAGATGGCCAGGCCGGGCAGGATGCCCAGCAGGGGTGCGCGTTCCATGTAGGGCTGGGAGTCCAGCAGCATCTTGCCCCAGTCGGAGTCCGGGGGCTGCACGCCCAGGCCCAGGTAGGACAGCGCCCCGACGGTGATCAGCTTGTGCCCGAAGCGCAGGAACCCCATCGCGACCACCGGCCGGGCCGCGTTCGGGATGACGTGCCGGAAGATGATGTAGGCCTTGGGTGAGCCGAGGATCTCGGCGGCCTCGACGTAGTCCTTGGCGTTGATCTCCAGCGCCAGCCCGCGCATCAGCCGCGCGAACGGGGTCCAGCCGGTGATCGTCAGTGCCGCGATGAGCGTGCCGTACCCGGGGCCGAACAGAGCGATCAGGAACAGCGCGACGACCACGTCCGGGAAGCAGATCAGCATGTCGACGCTGCGCATCACCAGCTCGTCGACCCAGCCGCCGCGGCGGGCGGCCAGCGCCCCGATGATGCCGCCGGTGACCGCGCAGATCACCAGCGTGATCGCCGCGATGGTCACCGAGAACCGCCCGCCCCACATCAGCCGGGACAGCACGTCCCGGCCCAGGTGGTCGGTGCCGAGCCAGTGCTGGGCCGAGGGGCCGGCCAGCCGCTGGCTCAGGTCCTGCACGGCCGGGTCGTGCGGCGCGATCCACGGCGTCAGCGCCAGGACCAGCAGCACCAGGGCCAGCAGCCCCGCCCCGATGCCGAAGGTCCAGTGCCGGCCGCGGGCCCCGCGCAGCATCAGCGAGAGCACGTTGGGCCGGTGCGGCGTGGCCGAGGACAGCGCCGAGGGGCGCTGGTTGGGTCGCGGGCCGGGCACGGTGGCCGGTCGGGTCACGGTCTCAGGCACGGTCTCAGGCATGGCTGGTCACCCTTATCGAGGGGTTGAGGACGCCGTAGAGCAGGTCGGTGGCGGTGTTGATGATCACGGCCAGGGCCAGGATCCACATCAACCCGCCCTGGATGACGGGCACGTCGTTGTTCAGCACCGCGGTGTACAGCAGCCGCCCCATCCCGGGGATGTTGAAGATCACCTCGATGACCACCGACCCGCCCAGCAGCCCGGCGAACCAGAACGAGAACAACGTCATCACCGGCAGCATGCTGTTGCGCAGCCCGTGCCGCACCAGCGTCTGCGGGAAGCTCAGCCCCCGGGACCGGGCCGCGGTGATGTACGGGGCGGCCAGCACGTCGGTCATCGCCGCCCGGGTCACCTGGGTGAAGTAGCCCAGCGGGCGCAGCGCCAACGCCGAGGCCGGCAGCACCAGGTAGCTCAGCCCGCTCCACCCACCCGAGGGCAGCCAGCCCATCGTGCGCGCGAACACCAGCACCAGCACCGGACCCACCCAGTACTCCGGGGCCGAGACCGCGCTCTGGGAGGTGAACGTCACCACGTTGTCCACCTTCCCGCCCCGCGCCGTGGCCGCCCACGTACCCAGCGGCAACGCCAGCACCAACGCCAGCAGCAACGACGCCAACGCCAACGTCATCGACACCCCCAACGCCGGCACCACCAGCTCCTGCACCGGCTCCCGGCTGGTGAACGAGAACCCGAAGTTGCCCGTCACCACCTGACGCAACCAGTCGAAGTACTGCACGTACAACGGCCGGTCCAGACCCAGCTCGTGGGTCAACGCCGCCACCTGCGAGGGGTCCAGCGCCGGGTCACTGACCCGCGCCCGCAGGATCTTGCGGGCCGGATCCCCATCACCGGCATACGGGATCAGGAACGCCAGGCCCGAAACCACCACCAACGTCACCACCAACGTGGCCGCCCGGCGGGTCAAGAAGGTCAACATCGCATTACTCCAGAAAATGGTCGACAAAGACCGGTCGAAGCTCGGGACTACTTGATGACGTCCTGAAACTTGTAGTAGGCGCCGGCGAACGGCAGGAACCAGGGCGGGCCCACATGGCCGGGAATCCGCTTGAAGGCGAGGTCGCGCCAGGGGTTGGCGTCCGGGACGCCGTTCAGGTACTCCGCCATCTGCTTGCCCATGTAGGTGGCCATCTGCACACCGTGGCCGGAGTAGCCGAGGGAGTAGAAGAGCCCGTCGTGCTCGCCGGCGTGGACCATGCGGTCCAGGCTCATGTCGACGAGGCCACCCCAGCAGTAGTCGACCCGCGCGTCGGCGAGCTGCGGGAACACCGAGACCATCGCCTTCTGCAGGATCCGGCCGCTCTTCTCGTCCGACTGCGGGCTCGACATCGCGAACCGGGCGCGGCCGCCGAACAGCAGACGGTGGTCTGGCGTGATCCGGAAGTAGTAGAGCAGGTTCTTGGAGTCCGAGGCCATCCGCCGGTTCGGCAGCAGCTGGTCACAGACCTCCTTGCCGAGTGGCTCGGTGACGATGATGAAGCTGCCGACCGGCGCGATCCGCAGCTGCATCCACCGGAACGGGCGCCCGGTGTAGCCGCTGGTGGCGACCAGCACCTGGTCGGCGGTCACGCTGCCGCGTGGTGTGACGACCGTGTGCTGGGTGCCGCTCCGGCGGACCACCTCGTCGACCGGCGCCTTCTCGTGGATCTGCACGCCGAGGCGGGCCGCAGACTCGGCGAGCCCGCGGGTGAACTTGCCGACGTGCAGGCCGGCGCCCTTCGGGTCGACCATCGCACCGTGGTAGTAGTCGCTGGCGATCTCGGAACGGATCTCGTGTCCGGGCACCATCTGCGTCTCGTAGCCCAACCGCTCGGCCAGGACCTCGTGGGTCTTGCGCAACCCCTCGTAGTGGGCCGGCTTCGCTGCCAGGTTCAGCTTCCCGGTCCGGGCGAAGTCGCAGTCGATGCCTTCCTCGCCGACGAGCTTCTCGACGGTGTCGATCGCGTCGTTGTAGGCGAGGAACAGCGTGCTCGCCGTCGGGAACCCGTAACGGGAGATGGCGTCCCGGAACCCGATCGACAGCCCGGTAGTCGCCATCCCGCCGTTGCGCCCGGAGGCGCCGAATGCGACGGTCTCTCGTTCGAAGACGGCGACCGTGGCGCCCTTGCGGGCCAGGTGCAGGGCCGAGGACAGGCCGGTCAGCCCGGCCCCGACCACGGCGACGTCGACGTGGCCGCCCACGTCCGTCGTCGACCGGTCCGGTCCCTTGGGGGAGGTGTCAAGCCAGTACGGCGTGAACTTCATTGTCCACTCTCTTCCTGGGTCGTGTCCGGGGGGACGGTCGGCCCGCCAGAGCCGTCCGGGGACCGAGCCGTCCCCCCGTCGTCGATGCGGGTCAGCCCACGCTGAGGTCCGCGGTGAGCACGTAGAAGTTCAGCGGGTGGGTCTTGAAGCCCTTGACGTTGGACGAGACGGCGGTCGTCAGGGACTCCTGGACGAGGAACACGCTGGCTGCATCGGCCTGCAGCTTCTCGGCGATCTTGGCGTAGAGCTCGTGCCGGGCCTCGGGGTCGGGCGTCTCGGCGACCTTCTGGATCATGGCGTCGGTCTGCGGGTTGCAGTAGTGGGCGATGTTGAAGCTGCCCTTGCAGCCGTAGTCCGAGCTCAGGTAGCCGGCCGGCTCGCCGACGTCGAGGAGGTAGCCACGCGAGAAGAGGGCGGCGTCGTAGTTGCCGGCAAGGAAGTCAGGCTCGAACGAGGCGTACTCACCCGCCTTGATCTTCACCTTGATGCCGATCTTGGCGAGCTGGTCCTGGATCACCGCGGCCAGGTCGGCGAACTCGGGCCGGTCGTTGTAGGCGATGAGGGTGAAGCTCAGCGAGCTCGGGTCCACCCCTGCCTGGCTGAGCAGCTGCTTGGCCTCGTTCGGGTCGTACGCCGCGGGCTTCGCGCCCTTGGGCGCCCACGGGTCGTCGGGCGAGAAGGGTCCGCTGGCCGGCTTGGCGCCGCCTTCGTAGACGCTGCTCGCGATCGCGTCGAGGTTGACCGCGTGCTGGATCGCCTGACGCACCAAGGGGTTGTTGAACGGCGGGCGCGAGTTGTTGAGCATGAGCGCCGTGGTGCGGGGCGCCTGGAGCGAGTCCACCTTGATGTTGTTGGACCCCTGGAGGGTGGCCTGCGACACCGCGGGGACAGCCGACGCGATCTGCACCTCACCGGACTGGATCTGGGTGACCCGGGTGGCGCCGTCGACGATGAACCGCACCTCCGCCGACGCGAGGTGGGGCTTGCCGCCCCAGTAGCTGTCGTTGCGCTTGAGCTCGAGCGACTGCCCGGGAACCTCGCTGACCACGGTGAACGGGCCGGTGCACGTCCCCTGGATGTCGATCTTGTCGCCGGTGTACGCCTTCGGCGCGAGGATCCCGGTGTTGGGGCTCGCGACGCGCAGCGGCAGGAGCACGTCCGGCGCCTTGGTGGTGATCTCGACGGTGGAGGCGTCGACCGCCTTCACCCCGACGACCATGCTCGGCTTGAACGCCCGGGCCGGCGTCTTGGCCTTGAGCACGTGGTTCAAGGCTCCCGCCACCGCGCTGGCGTCCATGGGCGTGCCGTCCTGGAACTTGACGCCGGAGCGGAGGGTGAAGCTCCAGACGGTGGGCTTCACCTGCTTCCACGAGGTGGCGAGGCTCGGCGCGACTGACCCGCCCTCTTGGTAACGGGTCAGGGTTTCGAGGCATCCGGCCCTCGAGAGATCGATGGCGTCATCCGTTTCCAACGCCCAGGCCGCCTGCGGAGTCTTGAACTCCGCGTAGACGACGCGTCCGCCGGCGCCGTTGGCGCCGTCGCTGCTCGGGGTGCCGCCCATGCCACAGGCCGTGGCGGTCAATCCGACAAGTGCCAGGGCACTTGCCCAGCGAAGTCGACCCATTTCTGAACTCCTAGGTGTGCGTGCATCGTTGGACGCAAGGGGTGTGTTCAGTTCCTCAGCAGACCATGCAGTCTGTATTTTGTCAACAACTTTCAGTTGACGAATTGCGTTCTGACTCTTGAAAACTGGACGATTCCAGCGCGTAAATCGCCCCTTTCCTGACGTATGCGGTCCGTATACTGTCGACTGTTGTGCCGATTGGGTACGACGTCAGGTGAACCGTGGCCGGACGGGGCCGCGCGCATTTTCGAGGAGTTGTCCGATGGCCGCCCAGAGCTCGCCGAGCCCGATCCCACGGGTCACCCTGGCCTCGATGGTGGGAGATCGAATTCGCGCCGACGTGGTCGAGGGCGCCCTGCCCCCGGGCTCCCAGCTCAACGAGGTGGAGCTCGCGACGACCTTCGGGGTCAGTCGTGGTCCGGTCCGTGAGGCGCTGCAGCGGCTGATCCAGGAGGGGCTCCTCCTCAGGGAGCCCCATCGAGGGGTGTTCGTCCCGGTCATGACGCCCGAGGACGTCGACGACATCTACCTGGTGCGCGAGGCGATGGAGACCACCGCCGTGCGGCGCCTGGCAGGTCTGTCGCGGACAGCCTCCGCGTCCAAGGCGCTCGACAGGATCGTGCGCGCGATGGAGACGGCGGAGCGGGCCGACGACTGGAACACCGTGGCCTCCCGGGATCTGGACTTCCACAGCGCACTGGTCGCAGCGGCGGACAGCCCGCGCCTGGAGCGCATGTTCACGACGGTGATCTCCGAGACCCGGCTGTGCCTCGGCGTGCTGAGCGCTGCCTACGACACTCGTGACGACCTCGTGGAGGAGCACCGCCGAATCAGCGACCTGATCCGGCAGAACGACGTCGACGGCGCGGTGGCGGCACTGAAGAAGCACTTCGACGACGGGGTGGTGACGCTGAAGCGTCGGCTCGCGTCCCGTGGCGGCCCGCAGGCCGGCTGAACCGAGTCCCCGGACCACCCATGGGTGGCCTCCGGGGCGGGTCTGCGCTCGGGGGCGGCTCACGCTTCCCCTACGGTCGATCTCCGGCGGCCAGCGCCTGACGGTCCTCGTCGAAGCACCGGCCCGTGGGTCCGTCGTCGGGCAGCGTCGCCAGCCACACCGCCGTGTCGGCCGCCAGGTCCGACGGGCGCTCGGCGTCCGGACTCGCGGGCGGGCGGGTGCAGCCGGGCGACGCGGCGTTGACGAGGATGCCGTCGAACTCCACCTCGGCGGCCAGGACCTGGGTCAGCATGACCAGGGCGGCCGTGGAGACCTGGCCCGCGGGCGAGCCCGGCGCCGCTGTGCCCTCGGTCCCGCCCAGGGGGCTCGACACGTTGACGATGCGGCCGTACCCCCGCGCGCTCATGAGGGGGACCGCCTCGCTCGCGCATCGCCAGGCCCCGAAGAGGCTGGCCTCCATCGTCGTGCGGACCGTCGAGAGGTCCGGGGCCGCGGCGCGGTGCCGCGGCCCCTCGACGTCGGGCTCGGCGTTGTACACGAGGACGTCGACCGAGCCGTAGAGGCCGACCGCCTGCTCGAAGGCGGACCGTACCGAGGCGTCGTCCTTGACGTCCATCGGCACACCGGCCACATCACCGCTCGCCCAGCCCTCGAGGCCCTTGGCCGCCTCGTCGGCGCGGTGCGCGTCAGCGGCGGTCAGCACGACCCGGTAGCCGAGCTGGGCGAGCTGCCGGGCGATTGCCAGCCCGAGGCCCCGGCTGCCCTCGGTCACGAGGGCGACTCGCTTCTCCAGCACGTCCATTGAGCTCAGCCCCTGTGGAGCGTCAGCCGGTGACGCCCACGCCCATCGCCAGTCCCACGAGGTAGGTCGCGCCGGCGGCCATCGCCCCGAAGCCCAGCTGCCGCAGGCCACTGAACCACCACGGCACGACGGTCGCCATGGAGGCCAGGCTGCCGGCCACGAACAGTCCCACACCGCCGACGGCAAGGCCGTAGAACAGGGAGGTGAAGCCCAGCAGGAAGGGCAGCAGCGGGATGATCGCGCCCAGCGAGAAGGTGACGAACGAGGAGACCGCTGCGACGCGGGGCGACGGCTTCTCGCGCGGGTCCAGGCCGAGCTCCTGGGTCACGTGCACGAGGGCCGCGTGCTCGGGGTCGCGGTGGACGTCACGTGCCGCCGCGGCGGCGGTGGCCTCGGTCATGCCCATGCTCGCGAACATCTCGGCGAGCTCGTGCTCCTCGGCCGCTGCGTGCTGCCGGATCTCGTCCGACTCCTTCTCCCACTCCCGGTCGACCTGCTCGTTCTGGGTCTTGACGGAGGTGTACTCCCCCATCGCCATGGAGAAGGCACCGGCGACGAGCCCGGCGAGCCCGGTGAGGATGACGTAGCGGGGGGCGACGCCGGCGGCGCCGACACCCGCGACGAGGGCGATGTTGGTGACGAGGCCGTCCATGGCCCCGAAGACGGAGGCGCGCAGCGCGCCTCCGGAGACGTCGGCGTGAGTGTGACCCACCTCGGCGGGTCCGGAGGGGATGAGGGTCTTCGACATGCGCATACCATAGGTGATGTGTAGACTGTCGACAACGCAGGAAAGCCTGTCCTAAGGTATGCGAGCGCGGCCTCGCGCGCTGTTCTTGCCCGGCCCACGACAGCGCCTTAGTGTCTTCGCATGCGCGCAGCTTCGCGAACGCCGCGGGCCATGCCGTCCCGCGAGCAGGTCGACCTCGCGGTCGAGGTCTTCAGGATGCTCTCCGACGCCACGCGGGTCCAGCTGCTCTGGGCGCTCCTGGACGGCGAGATGCCGGTGAACGAGCTCGCCGACGCGGTCGGGAAGCCGGCGCCCGGCGTCTCCCAGCACCTCGCCAAGCTGCGGATGGCCAGGCTCGTCTCCACCCGCCGCCAGGCGAACCAGGTCTTCTACCGGATCGAGGGGGAGCACGTTCGCCAGCTCGTGGCCGATGCGATCTACCAGGCCGAGCACGCCGCGGGCGGGATCCCGGAGCACCACCGCGCGGACACCTCGGTGCGCGAGATCCGTGAGGCGGGCGAGGCCGGCGCAGCAGCCGAGAGCTGAGCCGCGCCGAGCCGCTCCCCCGGGCCCAGTTCAGGCGGCGGCGACCTCGGCGACGACGCCCGCATGGATGTGGAGCATCCGGGCGAAGAGCCCGTCGCCGCGGGTGAACTTCAGCGGGACCTCGCCATTGGCGGCGACCGCGTCCTTGGTGCCGTCGAAGAAGGCGGTGCCCTGGTCCGGGGTCTTGTCGCTCTTGTCGTCGGGGTAGAGCGGGTTGGTCGTGTTCTCGATCTTGGGCCACAGGGCTCGGGCCGCCTCGGTGGACTCGAACTCCATGATGAGGACCACGGTGTCCGGCAGCAGCTCACCGGCGACCTCCTCGAGCACGGATCCGCCGAGGTACCCGGGGTGCCCGTCGAGCGACCGCAGCCAGTCCTCGAGGTACTTCCGTGCCTGCTCCCCGTGGCCGGGCTTGGCCACGTTGATGAAGATGTCGCGTCGCTTCATGGAGTTCCTTTCGCGGGTGCGGCCGGGGGCCGCGGTGACGGGTTTCGGTGGCGACCGGCCCGGGCACGTCGCTGCGAGGCGCGCCGGCCCGGTCCGGGTGTCGTCAGAGGTCGAGCAGGGCGGCCAGACCGGTGAGGTCGCTGACCTCGTGGTAGCCGTAGTACGGCGTGCTGGGCTCGTAGCCGCGGTTGACGTAGACCTTGTTGGTCACCCGCAGGTCGTGCGCGGGAATGAGGTCGTAGCGCAGACTTGATGACACGTGCAGGATGTCCTGCGGACCGCAGCCCAGCTGGTCGAGCATGTACTCGAACGCCTGCAACCGGGGCTTGTAGGCCTGGGCCTGCTCGGCGGTGTAGACCGCGTGGAAGGGCGCGCCCAGCTTGTCGACGTTGCTGTGGATCTGCTCGTCGGCGGCGTTGGACAGGATCACCAGCGGGTAGCGCTGCGCCAGCGCGGCCAGGGGTTCCGGGACGTCGGGGTGGGGTCCCCAGGAGGGCACCGAGTCGTAGATCGCCTGGCCGTCGCTGTCACGGTGCTCGATCCCCCACAGCTTCGCGGTGCGGGCCAGCGCGTCGTTGATCACTTGGTGGTAGGGCTTGTAGGCCCCCAGCACCTCGTCGATCCGGTAGGCCTCGAAGTCGTCGAGGAAGTCGTCCATACCCTCGGCCGGGACCCGGTCGGCGACCAGCCTCCGGGTCACCGCGCTCATCCCGAACGCGGTCAGGGTGCCGTAGCAGTCGAAGGTGATGTACTTCGGGTCGGCGTCGATCATGCGGGCGTGCTCCTGTCTGTTCGCGGGTTGTCGGGCGTCGTGGGGCCGGTGGGTTCAGTCGTGGTGGCTGACCAGGGCGTGCGCGCGGTCGGCGTCGCGGGCCAGCGGCTCTGCATGGATGGTGGCCGCGGTCAGGCGTCGCACACCGTGGACGAGGTCGTGCTCGACCTGGTGGCTCAGGTGGTGGGCGTCGATCAGCGACAGCGTCGAGTCCACGGTGACGCGGGCCTCGGCGAGCAGCTTGTGGCCGTGCCAGCGCAGCCGGATGTCGGTCACGTCGACCACACCCGGGGTGGCCCGGATGACCTGCTCGGCCTGGTCCACGAGGTGCGGGTCGACGGCGTCCATCAGCCTGCGGTAGACCTCCCGGGCGGCGTCGCGCAGCACGAAGAGGATCGCGCCCGTGATGAGCACGCCGATGACCGGGTCGGCGATCGGGAAGCCGAGCCAGGCGCCGCCGGCGCTGAAGACGACGGCGAGGCTGGTGAACCCGTCGGTGCGGGCGTGCAGCCCGTCGGCCACGAGGGCCGCGGACCCGATGCGTCGGCCGGTGCGGATCCGGTACTGCGCGACGACCTCGTTGCCGACGAACCCGACGACGCCCGCGATCGCCAGCACCGCCAGGTGCTTGACCTCGCCGGGGTTCATGAACCGCATGACCGCCTCGTAGCCGGCATACGCGGCGGACAGGGCGATGAGCGCGACCACGACGATCCCGGCCAGGTCTTCGGCGCGGCCGTAACCGTAGGTGTAGGCGCGGGTTGCCGCCCGGCGCCCGACGATGAACGCGATGGCGAGCGGGACCGCGGTGAGGGCGTCGGCGTAGTTGTGCAGGGTGTCGCCGAGCAGCGCCACCGAGTTGGTGTAGAGCACGACGATCGTCTGGACCACGGCGGTCAGCAGCAACCCGACGAAGCTGATCTTCAGGCACCGCATGCCCTCGCGGCTGGTCTCGAGAGCGGAGTCGACCTTGTCGGCGCTGTCGTGCGAGTGCGGGACGAACAGCTCCTTGAGGAACCCGACGATCCCCCCGCGGTGCTCGTGTCCGCGCCCCTCGCCGTGGTCATGACCGTGTCCGTGGCCATGTCCGTGGCCATGTCCGTGGCCATGTCCGTGGCCAAGTCCCTTGTCCTGGCCGTGTCCACCATGGTCGTGGTGGCCACCGTCATCGTGGGGATGGGGATGCGGGTGGGGGTGTGGGTGGGCTTGAGCGCGGTGCTCGCTCTGGGTACTGCTCATGGCTCCCTCTCTCCGTTCGCTGCTTCTCGCTCCTCGGCTCGTGGAAGCGCGCAATCCCTTGCGGCGGTGCGCTTTCCGGCGACCCCCCGCGAGCGCCGGGGCGCCCGGGGAGCCACCGGCGTGACGCCCTCCCTGTCGTGTTCCGCCGGTGCGCGCCGTTCGCCATCCATGGGCCTCGAACGCTGCACCCGCGGGCCGGGACAGCTTCGCTCAGGACGAGGCTTTAGCTGCGAGTTTGCGTGTATGCGTAGATAGTAAGCATGCCCGAGTCCTACCGGCAACCCCCGCGCTACTGCCCGTCCCCGTCGACGGCCCGGGCGAGCCGCGCCGACACCGTCCGGATGCGCCTCGGGGTGTCGGTGCTCAGGACGGCACCGAGGGCGGTACCAGCGCCGCACGGGCCTCGGCGAGCAACGCCGACTCCGCCCGGTCGAACAGGTCCTGGGCGGAGTCCGCCGTGTCGGCGATCGCCGTCATGCCGACCCGGCCGCACTCGGTGATCGAGCTGATCATGTGGAAGATGACGCCCGACTGCCGGGAGGCGTCGAAGTGCAGGCCGGACCGTGCGACGAGGTCGAACAGGTCGGAGACGCGCAGTCCCATGAGTGCCGGGTCCTCGAGGTGGTCTGTGGCGACGAGATGGCGCTCCTCGCCGCCGGGGGTGCGGAAGACGCCCTCCTCCGCGACGTAGACGCCGTCGGTGAGGTACTGGAGGGTGAGGAAGGGGTGGGTCGTGCCGCCCTTGCGCAGGTTGATCTCGATGGAGTGGGCCTCCCACGCGTCACCGCGGCGCACGACGACGAAGTCGACGGCGAAGCGGCCCAGCACGCCCTTCTCGGCGAGCACCCGCCCGACCTTCTCGGCGTCACGGGTGATCGTCGTCGCGTAAGCGGGGTCGGCGGGGAAGCGGGCGCCGAGGTACACCTGCCCGCTCGGCCCGCCGAGGATCTGGTCGTGCGTCGAGAGGACCTCGAGCTCACCGGGCGGCGTCACCCGCATCTGCACGCTCGGGCTGCGCACCTCGTCGCCGACGACGCGCTCCTCGACGATGCCGCCCCGCTCCTCGAGCCGCCGCAGGTACGCCTCCTTCGGCGTCTCCTCGCTCTCGAGCCGCATGCCGCGCACGCGCTCGTCGACCGCCGCGCGGAGACCGGCCCCGTCGGCCTCCGGCAGGTCCCGCAGGTCGACGAGGGCGTTGCCCGACCCGGACGCGCCCTCGTTGAGCTTGACCATGGCCCACTCGGCCGCCGGCCGCGCGGCGTGCAGGTCGAGGACCGCGTCGACCAGGTCGTCCACGCCGTGGAGATCCTCGGCACCGAAGGGGTGGGCGACACCGGCCCCCGCGAACACCCTCCGGCAGCCGGTCTTCGTGCCCAGGGGGTAGAGCCGCGGGTCGGCGGCATACATCGGGATGCCGAGCAGGAGGGCGAGGTCGCGTTCACGGGTCGTGCTGTTGTACGGCACGAGGTGCGAACGGCCGGGGTCGGGGATGAGCGAGCGCAGCTGCGCGACCACCCGCGGGCGGGTGAGCAGCTTGTCGGTGAGCGGCGTCGCTGACGAGTCGCCCACCGACACCAGCGTGAGGCGGGCGCGGGCATGGCTGGGGATGACGCCGGGGAGCAGCGAGAGGTAGTACTCGACGATCTCCTCGCTGATCGGCATCGACGTCACGAAGACCATCCGCAGCCGCGGCTGGCGCAGGAGCAGCAGCATGAAGAGGAACCGCTCCTCCATGGCCTGGTTCATCGCACCCGCCGAGGGGCCGATCCGGTCCACGCTCATCGACGGCACGATGACGACCGACTCGAGGGGGTCGTCCTGGCGAAAGTGACCCCAGATCCCGGGCAGCCGAGCCTGCAGGGTGTCGAAGAGCCGGTCCACCTCGTCCGGGGCGAGCTCTCGGAGCGGCCTCGGAGACCCGGTGCCGGTCGTCCTGACGTCCGTCGTGCTGGTGTCGGTCGTGCTGGTGTCGGTCATGCTGGTGTCGGTCACGGGTCCACCCCCTCCTCGGCGAGAGTCATCCCGAGGACCTCATGGACCTCGAGCGGTCGGGCGAGACCGCGCAGCTGGAGCGGTCCGAGCGAGCGGGTCTCGAAGCGTCCGTCGAGCCCGGCGAGCACGCGCGGGCTGACGAGGATCTGCCGGGCGGTGGCCGATGCGCACAGCCGGGCCGCGACGTTGGTGACGGTGCCGATGGCCGCGTAGTCCCAGCGCCCTTCGAAGCCGACCCGGCCCAGGGTCGCGTAGCCCTGGGCGATGCCGACCCCGAAGCCGAGGTCGTGGCCGCGCCGCCGCCAGACGGCGGTCAGCTCGTCGACCCGGTCCCGCATGTCGAGGGCCATCCGCACCGCCCGCTCGGGGGCATCCGGGCACGGCGGTGGGTCGTTGAAGAACACCATGAGCCCGTCACCGGCGAAGTGCTCGAGCGTGCCCTCGTAGGCGAAGACGCGCTCGCCAAGCGCCGAGTGGTAGTCGCGCAGCACCGACATCGTCTCCTCGGGCTCGGCCGTCTCGGCGAAGGCGGTGAAGCCGCGCAGGTCGGTGAAGACCGTGGTGATGTCACGCCGGTGGCTCTCGAGGAACGACTCGTCGCCCGACTCGACGATGAGCCCGGCGATCTGCGGGGACAGGAAGCGTCGCAGCCGCCCGAGCCGCTCGAGGTCGTCGACCTGCTCGGCCACACGCGACTCGAGCTCGGCGTTCCACTTCTCGAGGGCGGCCGACTGCTCGAGCACCGTGTCGTGCAGACGTTTCACGCGAGCGAGCGACCGCACGCGGGCCAAGAGCTCGGCCTGGTCGAAGGGCTTGGTGATGAAGTCGTCGGCGCCGACCTCGAGGGCGCGCAGCCGTTGCTGCACGCCGCTCGCCGTGACCATGACGACCGGAAGCAGCGACGTCCGCGGCTCGGCCTTGATCCGCGCGCAGGTCTCGTAGCCGTCGATGCCGGGCATGAGCACGTCGAGCAGGACGACGTCGAACTCCGCCTCGGCGAGGGCCGCGAGCGCCGCCGTGCCCGAGGGCTCCGAGCGGACGACGAAACCACGGGGCTCGAGCACGGCGTGCATGAGCTTGCGGTTCTCCTCGAGGTCGTCGACGACGAGCACCCGCACACCCGCGAGGGGTGCGACCGGGGCGGGCGCCGCCGTCACCGCTCCCCCGCCTCGTCGCGTCCGGGCAGGTGCCGACGGACCTGCGCAGGGAAGTCGCGGACGCTGATCGGCTTCTCGAGGTAGCCGGCGAAGCCTGACGTCAGGGCGCGTTCGCGGTCACGACGCATGGCGAACGCCGTCAGCGCGACGACCGGGATGTGCGCGGTGGGCGCGTGGCCGCGGAGCTGCTCGAGTGCGGCGAACCCGTCGATCCCGGGCAGCTGCAGGTCCATGAGGATGACGTCGGGCAGCGCGGAGCGCGCCTGCTCCACCCCTTCCTCACCGGTGGTCGCGACGACGACGGCGAAGCCCGCATACTCCAGGACGTCGCGCGCGAGCTTGAGGTTGCGCGGGTTGTCCTCGACGAGCAGGACGACGGGTGGCCGGGTCACGACTCCCCCTTGCATCCATGAAGGTGCCGTCCCGCCGGTGCGGGGCGTCCGTCGAGGTCGGCCCGGTCGTTGTCGATCGTGTCGTCGCGCTGCTCGAACTCGGTCACCGAGTCCCCCCATCACGCCCGTGCGCTGCTCTGCGCCTGAAGGTCGAGACTCCCCACAGCAGTGTCCTCCCGCCGGGCGCACCGCATCCGGCGAATGCCCGGGTCGGGCACGATCGGGCAGCCGAGATCGGCCCGGACGGGCCGGACCCGCGTCACGAGTGGCCGCCTTCGGGCGTCGGCGTGCTGCCCTGCACACGCCCACACACCGCCGCCACCGCTGTCGTCGACGTCCACGTCGACGCCACGTCGACGTGGCGGCGGGCGGGTCAGACGCCGTCCCCCCGGCCCGCCACGTCGTCCCCTGCCGGGCCTGCCGCGGCGACCTGGGCGAGCCGGTGGGCAAGGCTGGCCAGGTCGAGCCCGGCCTTCTCCGCGACGAAGGCGATGCGGCCCTCGAGGCGACGGCGGTCCTCCGGCGTGAGCGACTTCGCCGTGAGGACGACGATGGGCGGACCGCTGGGCGAGCCGTCGGCACGCAGCTCGTCGATGACCGCGAACCCGTCGACACCCGGCATGAGCAGGTCCATGATCACCACCGACGGCTTCACGGAACGCACGAGGTCTGCAGCCTCGAGGCCGCCGGAGCACGTGTGGACGGTCCAGCCGAGCGGCTCCAGGGTGCTGCGGACGAGCTTGAGCGCGAGCGGGTCGTCGTCGACCACGACAACGCTGCGCCCCTGCGGCAGGGTGCCTTCTTCAGCGGTGCTGGGAGTGTGCTGGAGGGCTCGCGCCATCGCGGCGAGCAGCAGCTCCCCACGCACCGGCTTGACGAGGTATTCCGTTGCGCCCAAGGCGAGTCCGCGACCACGCTCGGGCTCGACGCTGACGACGACGACGGGTACCACCGCCGTGGTCGCGTCCGCCTTGAGGGCCTCGAGGACGTCCCACCCGGTCATGCCCGGGAGATGGATGTCGAGCACGACCGCCGCCGGCAGGAGACGGCGGACGGCCTCGAGGCCTGCCTCGCCGGTGCCGACGCTCACCGCGTGGAGCCCGGCGGTGCGCAGGTGCAGCTCGACGAGCTCGGCCGACCTCGGGTCGTCCTCGATGACGACGACAGTGGGTCCCGGCTCCGCGGGCTCGTCGACCATCCACCGCTCGCCGGGCGACTCGTCGTGCGGCTCGGCGTCCGGGCCCGCCTGCGGGATCCGCAGGCCGAAGGTGCTGCCCTGCCCGGGCGTGCTCTCCACCCACATCGTCCCGCCGTGCAGCTCGACGATCTGCTTGCTCAGCGTGAGCCCGAGACCCGTGCCCTCGGCCGTCGGCGCCGAGCGGCTGCCCTGCTGGAACGAGTCGAAGATGCGCGCCTGGTCCTCCGGCGCTATGCCGACGCCGGTGTCGGCGACGGTCACGACGAGCTCACTCCCCTCACGATGCCCGCGCACCCGAACCGACCCCCCGTCGGGCGTGAACTTGACGGCGTTGCTGAGCAGGTTGAGCAGCACCTGCTTGACCCGGAGCTCGTCGGCCGTCACGAGCCCGAGGCCCTCCCCGGCGTCGAGGGACAGGTGGATGCCGTGGAGCGCCGCGCGCTCGCGCACGAGGGACAGGGCCTGGCCGATGACGTCGACCACGGGGAACGTGGTGAGGTCGAGCTCCATCCGCCCGGCCTCGATCTTCGACAGGTCGAGGATGTCGTTGAGCAGTGCGAGCAGGTGGTGGCCGGCGGCGTGGATGTCCCTGAGGTAGTCCTCCTGCCGCTCGTTGAGGTCGCCGAACATCTTCTCGAGCAGCACCTCGGAGAACCCGATGACGGCGTTGAGGGGCGTGCGCAGCTCGTGCGACATGCTCGCGAGGAACTCCGACTTGTGCTTGCTCGCCTCCGCGAGGTCGGCGCTCTTGAGCTCGAGCTCCTGGTAGAGGCGCGCGTTGGTCAGGGCGACCGCCGACTGGTTGGCGAAGGTGTCGAGCAGGTCGCACGTCTCTCCGCTGAACGAGCCGGTCCGCTTGCGCCGCACCACGAGCGCGCCCACGACCCGGTCCGGGCGCACGAGCGGGACGGCGACCAGCGACTTCCACCCGGATGCGTGCAGCACGGCGAGGTGCTCGTCGAGCTGGGCCTCGTCGAGGTCGGGGATCTGCAGGACGCGGCGGGTTCGAGCAGCCTTGCCCACCCACGTGCGGTCGATGTGGATCTCGGCGGCGCGCAGGGCAGCCACCGTGTCGTCGCCCGTGCCGTAGACGGTCCGAACCCTGAAGAGTCCGGTCGACTCGTCGTACTCCATGAGCGACCCGCCGTCGGTGTCGGACAGCTGGACCGCGTGCGACACGATCGTCGCGAGCATCTCGTCGGGTACGAGGCTCGAGCTGATCGCCGCCCCGACGTCGGCCAGGCCCTCCAGCTGCTCGACCTTGCGCGCCAGCTCGGCAGTCCTGCTCTCGAGGGCGGCGAAGAGGTCGACGTGGCGGAGCGCGAGAGCAGCCTGCTCGGCGAAGGTCGCCAGCACGCGTTCGTCGACGTCGTCGAAGGGTTCCACCCTGTTGCGCTGGACGTTGAGCGCCCCGACGACCTCGTCCCCGACGATGAGGGGCGCGCCGATCATCGAGCGGAACCCGGAGACCCGCTGGATGTCGGAGCGGTTGTACTCCGGGTCGGTGAGCGCGTCGGTGATGTAGTGGATCCGACGGTCGATCGTGACGCGCCCGACCAGGGTCCCCCGGTCGCGCGTGATGGGGTGCTCCTGCAGGAAGCGGCGGTGCTGCTCCGACATGCCGCTCTCGCGAGTGAGGACGTACGTCGCACCCTTGACGAGGTAGATCTGGGCGGTGGCCGCGTTGAGCAGCGTCCGCGCGTTCTCGACGACCGCGTCGAAGACGCTGTCCGGGTCGCCGGACGAGCTCGTCAGCACCTTCAGGATGTCGCTGGTCGCGCGGAACTGTTCCTTGACCTGGGTGAGACGACCTACCAGCGCCTGGCGCGACATCACCGCGACGCTGTCCTCGGACCCCTCTGCGAACCTGTTCATGCGCGGGCCCCTTGATCACTGGTGCCTCGATGCCCCTCCCCAGCAGTGTCCTCCCGCCCGGTCCCGTGCGTTCGAGAATGCCGCCGCTACGTCGCCGCACTCGCCACCGGCAGGTGAACGAGTGGGAGCCACGTCGCGGGGTATGTCACGCAGGTGAGCAGCACAGCCGGCCGGGGATCCAGCAGGCGCGCTGCCCGACATGGCACGACCACGCAGAGGAGGAGTGGTGGCTCGTACGAAGAAGCTCCCGTGGCTGTGCCGGATGGGCAGGCATGACTGGCAGGTCGTGGGCGGCAGCGACACCCTGCACGCCCAGCGCTGCCGGCGGTGCAAGCAATGGCAGACGGTGCGGGACGAGGGATCTGAGGCCTAGCCTCGGCATGGTCGCGTCAGCGGGCCATGAGCCCCCGATGACGTAGCCGCGAGCCCGCAGCTTCGGGATGAGGATGTCGACGGCGGGCACAGTCTGCGACCGGTCACCACCGCCGTCGTGCGCGTACTCCATCCGGTTCAGGTGCGAGGTGACCGCGGTGTTCGACAGCAGCGTGAGGTCCGGATGGCTCCACGTGTGGTTCCCGACGAGGTTGCCGTAGCTGCGCAGGGTGCGCCGGATCGACGGGTACGAGGCGACGTTCTGGCCATCTCGAAGAACACGGCCCGCACGCCGGCGTGCGCTGGAAGGTCGCCGAACAAACGGGACCAGCGACGAATGAGACAGGAAGAGAGACGACGGCCGTTCGGCAACTCCCCGACGGAAATGTCGCAGGGTCCGGCGGATCGACTCCGCGGCGACTCCGCCTGTGGAGACCAAGCCGCGGCTTGGCGGGTGCCACTCGAACGGCGGGCTCCGCGCCGGGGCCTCGCCTGTCGGATGTCGTGCGATCGAAGCAGACTCCCGGGCGAGGCCCCTGCGCGGAGCCGGATCCCTCGACTCGGCATCGGGCCGTTGAGGCGCTGAGCGAGCACTTCGAACCGGACCGCGGCGAGTTTCGCCACTCAGTTGATCGCCCGCGCCACCACCTTCGCGTCGACGGTGCCGCCTACCGCGTAGGCGGCGATGCCGTCGCTCGAGAGGTCGGGGAAGATGAGGTCGGTGATCGCGACCCGACCATCGCGGGTGAACACTTCGACCGAGGACCGGTCCACCAGGATCCGCAGCTTCAGCTGGCCGTCGACGAGCGGCACGGCGACATGCTGTGTCCGGTCGAAGACCGGACTGAAGGAGTCCTCACCCGAGGCGCTCCGGTCGACGTAGAGATGCCCGTTGGACCAGCCTATGCGGGTGCCCTGAGTTCGGCCCTTGCGGACCACGACACCGGCGTCGCTCGTCCCGTGCGGAGTGAGGGAGACGTCGAGGTCGAGGGCTGTCCCCCGCAGGTCGAGTGTCCGGCTGCCGGTGATCCCGTTGACGCTCTGGGTGGTTGCCCTGCCCAGGCTCTTGTTCAGCTCCACGACGGGCTTCTGCACCAGCGTCGGACGTCCGCCCACATCGGTGAGGGCCAGCTCTCTCGCGATCGACTGGCTACCGCGCCATGGTGAGGTGGGCGTGGAGTTGGCGTAGTCCCAGTTGCCGATCCACCCGATCTGCACCCGTCGGTCGCCGAGCAGGTTGTTGAAGGTCACCGCGGCGTAGTAGTCGGCGCCGTGGTCGATCCATCGCGTGCGCGCGGCGCTGTCGAGCGCCGGCGCGTCGGCCAGCATGGGCTGGTCGGCGTAGAGGTGGCCCCAGCCGCCCGTGGCGTCGTCGATGAACTCCAGGTGCCCGGTCCGGCCCTGCAGCTGGGCGACGTCCCATGAGGTCCAGTCGAGCGAGGGGCTGTTGGTGCCGGTGGCGGATCGCACCACCTGCCCGTCGACGACGAGGTTGGCGGTGGTCTCCTGGCTCCAGGGTGCGGCGGCCGTGTCGGAGAACACGATGTGGTCGAGCATGAGGTGGCCCCAGTCGGCGGTGCGCTGGTCGGTGACCTCGATGTGGGCGCTCTTGCCGCGCAGGGCACTGACGTCCCAGGCCCGCCAGTTCAGGTTGGGTGAGTTGTCCCCGGTCTCGGACCTAACGACCTGGCCGTCGACGACCAGGGACACCGCGGTCGGCTCCGGTCCGGACAGCGGGTGGTTGCCCCCGGCGACGAGCAGGTTGATGAAGTCGCGGCTGATCGTGAAGTCGGGCGAGCGCACGGTGCCCACGGCGGGGTCGCAGCCGGCCCAGCAGGTGTCCAGCACACCGCGACCGACCCGGCCCGGCAGGTCGCTCCACGTGGTGTTCACCAGGTCGGTGAAGCTCCCGGTCCCGGTCCAGCCCGCCTGCAGCCCGTCGGCCTCGAAGTCGGCGAAGAGATCTCCCGCGGGCGGGGCCGTGGAGCCACCCTCGACGTGGGGGTAGTTCCCGCCGCCGACGAGCAGATTGAGGTACGGCTTGTCGATCTGGAAGTCCGGTGAGGTCAGGGTGCCCTTCTCCGCGTCCCCGCTGCCATAGCTGTCGACGTACTTGTTGCCCATCGCGCCGAAGACGTCGGCGGGTGGCGTGTCGGGACCGTTGCCGAAGGCGGTCCCGGTCGTGGTCCAGCCCGGGTCCCATGTGTCGCCCTCGAAGTCGCTGATGACCCTTCCGGCAGGTGGCGTGTACGACGCGTCCGGGGAGGTGAAGGTCGAGCCGTCGAAGTCGCCGATGAAGTACTGCACCTTGCCTGAGACGCTCAGGGTGAGCACCCACTTTGTCGTGGTTGCCCCGGCCGCGTTCTTGTAGGGCAGGGGGAACAGGTCGGGGCACTCCCAGACGCCGCCCGTCGCTCCTGCGGGACCGAAGTCGCTCTCGTGCCGCCAGGTCTTGAGATCGGCGCTGGAGTAGATCCCGACCTTCCGTTCGACGGACTTGGCCACGACCATCACCCACCGGCCGGTCTTCTCGTTCCAGCTGACCTTGGGGTCACGGAAGTCGTGGGAGCCGATGTCGAGCACCGGGTTCCCTGCGTACTTGGTCCACGTCTCGCCGGCGTCGAGGCTGAACGCCAGCGCCTGACGCTGCAGACCGGTGTCCTTGTCGCGACTGGTGTAGATGGCCACCAGTGGCGGGTTGGTCGCGGTGCCGAACCCGGAGGTGTTGGCCCTGTCGAGCACGACGCTGCCCGACCAGACTTCCTCGTTGGCGTCCGCAGCGATCGCGACCCGGTGCTCGGTCCAGTGGACGAGATCCGTGCTGGTGGCGTGCCCCCAGGACCCGTTCCCGGCGGTGTTGCCCCACGGGTTGTGTTGGTAGAAGAGGTGGTAGACGCCCTTGTACTGGATGAGGCCGTTGGGGTCGTTCATGAAGTTGGCAGCCGGCGTGTAGTGATAGGTCGGCCGCCATTGACTGGTCTCGGTGGTGTTGGCAGGTGTGACCGCGGCGGCGGGCACAGCGACGGTCGTGGCGACAGCAGCCGCGAGCACGACGAGGAAGGGATGGCGTATCACGTGAGGATCCTTTGACAACGTTGTCAGAGCCGGCCCCGAACGGGTCATGACGTGTGGTGAGTGGATTCATGTGGGGACCCCCCGAACTGCACCGGATCCGGCCGGTTCGGAAGCTCCCTGAGGTGGTCGGCGAGGTGTCGCCGCTGCACCGGGCACGACAGTCGGTGTCCCCTGACGTGCGGGTCTGCTTGGGTTAGGCAGTCACGGCTCTGGCCACAGCGCTCGCGGGCCGTGCCAGATGTCGCGCATCTCCCAGCTCGACGAGCTGCGCAGCGTCGCCGAACCGGCGAGGAGCCTGAGGGAGCAGCCGACGGCGTCCGGTCGTGTCGGGTAGACGCGGGCGGTGAGGGCGCGGCCGTTGACGAAGACCTCGAGCGCCGAGTGGTCGACGAGCACCCGGACGTCGACCCGCCCGTCGTCGCCCACCGGCACAGTCCCGGCGCGGTCGGTCGCGTCGACGGACGCGTCGAGGCTGCTCCGCGATCGGTTGAGGCGTACGTTGCCGATCGTGGAACCCTCTGGGCCCCGGGCGATCTCGAGCAGAGTGGTCTCCTCGCCGTCATCGGTTTCACGTACGGCCAGGGCGATCGTCGAGTCCGGCGCCAGCGTCAGCGTGAACTCGACATCGAGCTGGTCGCCGCGTCCGAGGAGGGTCGCTTCGTCACGCGTCAGCTCGGTGACCTCGACCCGGTGCTCACGGCCGCGTAGCGACGCGACCTCCTCGACGGGTGAGAGGTGCAGTTCGCCGTCTTGTCCGAGAACGGCCTGGCGAGGCAACGACATGACACCCGACCATCCGCAGGCGATGGCGTCATCATCCGTGCGCCCCTCCTGGAGCCACCCGAAGAGGATGCGTCGTCCACGGTTGTCGGAGAAGCTCTGCGGGGCATAGAAGTAGCGACCGCCGAGGTCGAGACGGTGGACCGCCTCGGGCGTGAACGTGTCCCCGGTGTAGGCGCCGCTCAGGTAGAGCGGATGGTGGGTCACGCCCTCGTGCCAGGCCGAGAAGACGAGGACGTGGGAGGCCGGCGACGCCAGGTCCCGGTCTGCCGCGGCGTCAACGTGGGCGGTCGGTGGCTGGAAGAGATCGACGCACTCCCACATGGTGCCCGCCCAGTCCGGGTCGCCCGGGGCCCCGATGGAGGCGTCGCCGACGACGAGGGGGCCGACGAAGGTCCAGTCGCGCAGGTCGCTCGACTCGTAGAGGAACGCCGCGCCGCCCCGGCCACGTACCCCGGAGCCGACGAGCTGGCGCCACACGTCACCCTCCTTCCAGACGCAGTGGTCGCGGAAAGCCGGCACGTCGTGACCAACCGGCGTGTCGTCGATCACCGGGTTGGCCGGCTCCTTGACCCAGGTGCGCAGATCCAGGGAACCCACTGCGACACAAGGCAGTTCGCGACCCTCACGCCTGCCCGAGTAGACGATCGTCGGCACACCGTCGTCGTCGACGAGGACGCCGCTCCAGCAACCGTCGCGGTCAGGACCCGTGTCGTCGGGCACGAGGGCCACCGGCTCGTCGGTCCACGTGACGAGGTCGCGGCTGGACGCATGCCCCCAGTGGATGCGATGGTGCACCGGCGCGTACGGGTTGTACTGGTAGAAGAGGTGGTACGTGCCGCCCCACTGGCACAGGCCGTTGGGGTCGTTGAGCCATCCCGCCGGTGCGACGAAGTGGAACCTCGGCCGGTGCGGGTCGGCCTCGGCGTCCGCGACGAGGTCGGGCTCGAGGCGGGTGCCCCCAGCCGGAGCGGCGGTGTTGCGGTCGGGGCGCGGCAGGTCGGCGGTCGTCATGGGATCAGGTCCTCGGAGCTGTGGCGTGGGTCGTGGTCGGGCTGGTCTCCGCGCCGTCGCCGGCGGCCGACACCGCCTCGGCGATGACGCGCGAGGCAAGGGGCGAGGCGGGCGCGTAGCGGTGACAGCGGACCCAGTGCTCCCGACCGGCCTCTCGGGAGAGCCAGTGGTGCACGGGATTCACGTCACTGCAGGGGTTCTGGGAGTCCCCGCCGTGAGGACACGTCGTCGGGTGGAGCACCGCCTCGCGCAGTGCGCGGCGATCATCGGGGTCGAGCGCCGTCGCGCGGTGCGGGTCTGGAACGGCCGAGAGCAGGAGCCTCGTGTACGGGTGATCGGCTTCGTCCATGAGGGTGAGCGACTCCCCGCCCTCGACGAGCTCGCCGGCGAACATGACGTTCGTCGTGTCTGCGACGTAGCGCGCCGAGGCGAGGTCGTGAGTGATGTACAGCATGGCGATGCCACGCTCGTCTCGCAGCCGGCGGATGAGGTTGAGCAGTCCGACCCGCACCGACACGTCGAGCATCGACGTGGGTTCGTCAGCCAGGATGACGTCCGGCTCCGCGGCCAGTGCCCGCGCGACGCCGACGCGTTGGCGCTGACCTCCGGACAGCTCGTGGGGGTAGCGCTCGAGCAGTGCCGGGTCGAGCCCGACTGCCTCCATCAGCTCGACGAGCCGCGCCCGGGTCTGCCGCGCCGACGTCGTGTGCCCGTGGATCTCGAGCGGCCGGCGCAGCACGTGCTCCACGCGGTGAGCCGGGTTCAGCGAGCCGAACGGGTCCTGGAACACCATCTGCACCCGACGGCGGTAGGCCCGGCTCGCCCGGCGCCGCTCGGTTCGCAGCACGTCCACGCCGTCGAGGACGACGGAGCCGGCCGTCGGCTGCTCCAGGCGGGCCAGGCACCGGGCAATCGTCGACTTGCCGCTGCCGGACTCCCCGACGAGCGCAACGATCGAGCCGCGCGGCAGGTCGAGGTCGATGCCGGCGACGGCTCGGACACGGTTGCGCGAGAAGAGGCCGCCGAGCCGGAACTCCTTGACCAGACCGCGGACCCGGACGACCGGCTCGGTGAGGGGGCCGGCGGTGGGGGCCGGCGGTGTCGGTGGGGCGACAGTCATCGTCCGGCTCCGTTCGTTGCTGCGACGCGTGGTGTCGTGGTGCTGGTCCCGGCTGTGCCCGTCGAGCCCGAGCGGGCGACCCAATGACCCGGCTCGACCTCACGCAGGTCGGGAATGCTGGTGGAGCAGTCGGACCGGTCGGGCGGGCACGTGACGTGGAAGCCGCACCCGTCGGAGGACCCACCCGCGCGCACGCGGTCCGCGAGTCCGACGAGCTCGACCCGCGGCCCGTGCAGAGGCGGGAACGCACTCATCAACGACTGCGTGTACGGGTGCTCGGGATGGTCGAAGATGCGTCCGGCGGCCCCCAGCTCGACGACACGGCCGGCGTACATGACGGCGATCCGGTCGGACAGCTCGACCATGAGCGACATGTCGTGGGTGATGAAGAGGACCGAGAAGCCGCGCTCCCGTTGGAGTCGTTGGATCTGGGCCATGATCTCCTGCTGGACGACGACGTCCAGCGCGGTCGTGGGCTCGTCCATGACGAGGAGCTGGGGCCGCAGCGCCGACGCCATGGCGATGACCACCCGCTGGCGCATGCCGCCGGAGAGCTGGTGCGGGTACGAGCGCAGGCGGGAGGCGTCGATGCCGACGAGCTCGAGGAGCTCGGCGCTCTGCTTCCGGGCACCACGTCGCGTCGCGCCTTCGTGCGTCGTGAAGATGTCGCCGAGCTGCTCGCCGATCGTCAGCACCGGGTTGAGTGAGTTCATCGCGCTCTGGAAGACCATCGCCGCGCGGCGCCACCGGTAGCCGCGCAGGGCGGCCTCGTCCATCGCGAGCACATCCTCGCCCGCGAAGCGGATCGCGCCCGACGTGACGCGTGCCGGCTCCTTGAGCAGGCGCAGCACAGCCATGGCGATGGTCGACTTGCCGCACCCGGACTCGCCCGCGAGGCCGAAGACCTCGCCCTCACCGATCGCGAAGCTGACGTCGCGCACGGCGACGACGGGACAGGCACCGACGGCGTACTCCACGGTGAGGTGCTCGACCTCGAGCAGCGGCGCGCTCATCGAGTCACCTCCGCTGCAGCGACCGGGCGCGTCGCGGCGCGCGATGAGCGGGAGGAGCGAGACGCCGCCTTGCGCCGGCGGCCGCGCAGCCGCGGGTTGGTCACCTCGTCGACGCCGTAGTTGACGAGGGCGAGCGCGAAGGCGACGAGCGCGATGCTCAGGCCCGACGGGACGAAGGCCCACCACGCGCCCGACATGAGCGCGCCGTCGTTGCTCGCCCAGTAGAGGTTCGTGCCCCAGCTGACGACCGAGCTGTCACCAAGGCCGAGGAACTCGAGCCCGGCCTGGGCGCCGATGCCGAAGATGACGCACGCGAGGAAGGTGCTCATGACGACGGACGCCATGTTGGGCAGGATCTCCCGGAACATGATCCGCCAGGCCCGCTCCCCCGAGACGATCGCGGCCGCGACGAAGTCCTTGCCGCGGATCGAGAGCGCCTGGGCTCGTAGCACCCGCGCGCTGCCGGCCCATCCGGTGACGACGAGGACGAGCACCACCGTCGCCGAACCCGGCGGGAGGAAGGCCGCGAGCACGACGAGCAGCGGCAGCCCTGGGAGCAGGAGGAAGACGTTGGTCACGAGGGACAGCACGTCGTCGACGACCGAGCCGAAGTAGGCCCCGGCCAGGCCGACCACGACCCCGATGAGCGTGGCGACCGTTCCGACGACGAAGCCGACGGCGAGCGAGCTGCGAGCGCCCCAGAGCGTCTGTGCCAGGACGTCCTGCCCCTTCGCGGTCGTGCCGAGCCAGTGGCTCGCACTCGGCGCCTCGGAGGCAAGGTCGCCGATCGCCGTCGGATCACCGGGGGCGAGCACCGGCGCGAGGAGAGCGAGGAGGGCGAACGCACCGAGAAGCGACAGGCCGACGACGGCCTTGGGGCTGCGGAACAGGCTCCCCAGGAGACCGCCGCGGACGACGGTGGGGACCCACGAGCGGCGCGTCACGGACGGCGTCAGGCCGGGTTCGGGTGATGCAGCGCTGGGTGCACCCGGCGCGGTGAGCCCGGAGGCGCTGGCGGGAGCCAGCGCGGGGTCGGTGACGGAGGGCATGGTCTGCTCCTAGGAGACCCGCACACGCGGGTCGAGACGGACGTAGACGAGGTCGACGAGGAAGTTCGCGATGAGCACGGCCGCGGTGATCGTCAGGAAGATCCCCTGCATGAGCGGGAAGTCGAGCGCCTGCACCGAGGCGAGCAGCTGGTAGCCGACGCCCGGGTAGGCGAAGACGACCTCGGTGAGCAGGGCACCGCCGACGATGAAGCCGAGCGACATGCCGAAGGAGGTGACGCTGGGCAGCAGCGCGTTTCGGGCGGCGTAGCGGACCATGATCCGTCCGCGCCGCAGCCCTTTGGCCTCGGCCATGGTGATGTAGTCCTCCGAGGCCGTCGCGATCATCGCGTTGCGCATCCCGAGCAGCCAGCCGCCGACCGAGACGAGCACGATCGTGAGCGCCGGCAGCACGAGGTGGGTGGCCACGTTGGCCGCGAACGGCGCCGACCACTCCGGCACGACACCGACGTCGAAGGCGTGCCGGAGCGGGAACCAACCCAAGGTCACGCCGAAGAGGTAGAGCGCCCCCATCGCGAGCCAGAAGTACGGGAACGAGCCGATGAACACGAGCACCGGCGGCAGGGCCGAGTCCAGGACGCCGCCGCGCCGCCACGCCACGACCGCGCCGAGGACGGTGCCGAGGACCGCCGCAATGACGAGGGAGGTGAGTCCGAGCAGCATCGTCCAACCGATCTGCGACGAGATGACCTCCGACACCGGGGTCGGGAAGCGCGAGATCGACACGCCCATCTCGCCGCGGAAGATGCTGGCGACGTACGAGACGTACTGCTCGACGACGGGACGCTGGTCGAGGCCGAAGAGGCGGCGCAGCTGCTCGACCTGGTCCGGCTCGAGCCGCGCCCCGGACTGGGTGAGCATCCGTGAGACGGGGTCGCCGGGCATGAGGCGCGGCAGCATGAAGTTGAGGGTGATCGAGACCCAGAAGGCGATGGCGTAGAAGCCGAGTCGGCGCAGGAGGTAACGCATGCCGTCGTCAGCCCCCTTTCGAGAAGGTGGGTTCGGCCCGGGGGTGTGCCGGCGTATGCCGGGTGGCCGGGTCGGGCGGGTGGTGGTCGCGGGGGCCAGCCAGGTTGGCCCGGCCCCCGCGACGTCGTGTGCCGGTGCGCTCAGGCGCGCGGCTTCACGGTGGTGAGCACGAGCACCGCCGTGTTGCCACGGGTGAGCAGCGTCGCGTACGGGTTGTCCTGGGTCGGGAAGCCGGTGAAGCGGGCGTCGTTGTAGAGGCCCCACTCGGGCCCGCTGAAGAGCGGCACGACCGGCGCATCGGCGTCGAAGGTCCGCTGCAGCTCGGCGGCGGCCTTCTTCTGGGCTGCCTCGTCGCTCGTTGCTGCCAGCGCGTCGAGGGCCTTGTCGGCGGCGGGGTCCCCGAAGCGGTGGTAGTTCTCGGAGGCCTTCTCGCCGGCCTTCTTCACCGTCGCGGTCGACATGACGCCGCGGTAGTACTGGTACGGCGTCGGTCCGCCGTTGCTCCAGACGATGCCGGTGTCGAAGCTGCCGTCCTCGTAGCCGGCGACGACGACCGCCCAGTCCTTGCTGTCCACGCGTGCCTTGACCCCGACGGCGGCGAGGTTCTGCGCGATGACGTTGGCGACCGAGAGCCAGTCGGACGAGGCGCTACCCACAGAGATGCGCATCTCCCAGGGCTTGCCGTCGGCGAGAGTGCGGAACCCGTCGCCACCCTTTCGCAGGCCGGCCGCGTCGAGGGCCGCGTTGGCAGCGGCGACGTCGAGCTTCGTCCACGTGCACGCGCCCGCGACCGACTCGTCGCGCCACGTGTCGTAGCCACCGGAGAGACCCGTGCAGTCAGCCGCTTGGGCGTAGCCGCTCATGCCGACCTTGACCACCTGGTCGCGGTTGACGGCCATGGACAGCGCCTTGCGCACCCGGACGTCGTTGTAGGGCGCCTTGGTCGTGTTGAGCTGCCAGTGGATGGTCGATCCGACCGGCGGGAACCAGTAGTGCCGGTGCACTGGGTCCTTGGCGACGAACGTCTTCTCGATGTTCGGCACGAACTGGTCGGCCCAGTCGGTCTCGCCGTTCGTCGTGGCGAGGTTGGCGGGGTCGTTGCCGGCGAAGGCGAGCATCCGGATGCCGGGGATGTGCTGCTTGCCGGGCTGCCAGTAGTTGGGGTTCTTGGTCAGGTCGAACGACTGCGGCGTGAACGCGGCGACGGTCGTGTAGGGGCCGCTGCCGACCGGCGTCGGATTCGTCTCCTTGGCCGGGTCCTTGACCTTCTCCCACACGTGCTTGGGCACGATGACCTGCTGGCCGAGCTCGTAGAGCGCGGGCGAGAACGGCTTGGTGAGGGTGAACTGCACGGTGTGCTCGTCGGCCGCCTTGGCGTTCGCGAGGTAGTCGAAGCCGCCCATGACCTTCTTCTGGAGCGAGAAGGTGTAGGCGACGTCCTCGGCTGTGAGCGGCTGGCCGTCGGACCACTTGGCGGCCGGGTTGAGGTGGAAGGTGACGGTGCGACCGTCCTTCGACGTCTCCCAGGTCCGCGCGAGCCATGGCACGGCCTCGCCCTTGACGGGGTTGTAGATGAACATCCGCTCGTAGATCGCCTGTTGCGTCATGGGCAGCGCGTTCGGCGAGAACGGGTTGAAGTTTCGGGTGAAGGTGCCCATGTCCTCGCGGGGGATGGTGAGCAGGGCGCCCTTGGACGCAGCGCCGGAGCCGTTGCCGGCGGCGTTGCCGGAGGTGCAGGCGCCGAGCGCGACGGAGGCCGCGGTGGTCACGGCGAGGGCGAGCGCAGCCCGCCTCGAGACGGCTGACCGTGCCATATGATTCCTTCTCTCTGGTTGTGGCTGTCTGGCCTTGCTGGAGACACGTCGTCGGTCCGATTCACGGTCGGACCGACGACCTTTCGAGCAGCGGGCAGTCGATCGTCACCACGGTGTCGATCGGCTGCCCGTCTGCGTTGCCCCCGTCGCCGCCGGCTGCAATCAGCGAGCCGAGCAGCGACACCGCCGTGCGGCCCATCTCCTCGAAGGGCAGGGCGACGGTGGTGAGGGCGGGCCGCAGGTACGCGGCGATCAGCTCTTGGTTGTCGAAGCCGACAACCGCGATGTCTTCCGGGATGCGCAGGCCGCGCTCGCGGACCGCGTCGTAGGCACCCATGGCCATGCGGTCGTTGCCGCAGAAGAGAGCCGTGGGGCGATCGGAACGGTCGAGCAGGTCTCCGGCGGCGTCGTAGCCGCTGTCGGCGGTCGCGTGCCCGGAGACGACGAGGTCGGGGTCGGGGTCGATGCCTGCTTCGGTGAGAGCCTGACGGTAGCCCTCGAGCCGACCGACCGCGGCCGGGATCCCCGGGTCGAGGTTGATGAAGCCGATGCGCTCGTGGCCGGCGGCCAGCAGGCGCTCGGTGGCGCGTCGGCCGCCACCGACCTCGTCGGGCACGACCGACGGGAAGCGACCCTCGGCGTCGAAGCAGTTGACGAGCACGGTCGGCACCTCGCGGGCGGCCTCGGGCACCTGGACGGGACGGTGCCAGGTCGCGGCGTAGAGCAGTCCTTCGATGCGCTGCTCGAGCAGCTTCTCGACTGCTGCCTCCGCCATGTCGGCGCGATCCTCGCTCGAGGCGATGAGCAGGAACTTGCGCTCCTCCCACGCTCGCTCCTGTGCGCCCTTGATGACGTCGACGGCGAAAGGCGCCGTGACGATCTCGGTGATGAGGCCGAAGAGGCCAGTGCGCTGGGCGGCGAGGGCCCGGGCGCCGGCATTGGGCCGGTAGCCGAGGTCGCGGACGGCGTCCAGGATGCGGTCGCGCGTCTCCGGGGAGACGCTCGTGTCGTTGCGGCCCGCCAGAACGAAGGAGACGGCGGTGCGCGAGACACCGGCGCAGCGCGCGACGTCGCTCATCGTCACGTTGCGGCTCTTGCCCGATGCGCGCATGGTCTCCCTCGACCCTCGTCCTAGCTACTGCTGCCACCTACTAACGCGGGTTAGATGGCTTCGCGGGGCCGAGGTTACGCGCGTTACCTCGGGCCTGTCAACGGCCAACCCGAACTCGGCATGCTGGCTGGTGCCGTCGCCTGACCGCGACGGACCCGAGGTCGCAGAACCTGGGCAGGTTGGGCGCTGAGCCGCTCGTGGCCGGCCCCCCGGGAGCGCAGTGCTGCGGCCGGACGCATCCATCCCCACTCGCTCCGGCTCCTCCCAAATCCCGCGGCGTCCGATAAACGAAGCAGGACCCCGACGAAAAAGCGTGTCGGGGTCCTGCTTCGTCTGGCGGTGGCGGTGGGATTTGAACCCACGGTGGGGTTACCCCCACACACACCTTCGAGGTCTGTACCTGCGCATTCGGGGCGGTTCTCCGGGCAACGCGCGGCCTCCGACGAGCCCAGTGCGGACGATGCCGAACGCGGGCGATGACGCCCGAATGAGACTAGGAATGAGACCAGGGCCACCGACTGCTGACAACGGGGCGGCGACTGCATCCTCCCACCCTGGCGACGGCAGGTGTTGATCGGGTTCCTGCGGTGCACCGTCGGGTTGAGGTCGTTCCCGTTGATGTGGTTCGTCTCGACCAGAGTGGCGAGAGCCCACGCCGCGCGACCGTCCTCGGTCGCTATCACAGCGTCGAGGTGCCGCCGGTCGTTGAACCCTCGCCAGCGGCAGGAAATGTCACGGCTCGCACAGGGTGAAACGGGCGCGAAGCAGGTCGGCGGTGCGCGAGCTGTGGCCGACGAGCAGCTCGAACGCTCCGGGCTCGACGATGCGGCGCCCTTCGGCGTCGACCATGGAGCATGCCGCGGCCGGGATCGCCAGCCGGACCCGCGCACTGTCGCCGGGCGCGACCGTGACCTGCCGCCAGGCTTTGAGCTCCTGCTTCGCCCATGTGGCGCTCGTGACCAGGTCGCTGATGTAGGCCTGGACGGTCTCCAGCGCCGGCCGGGCGCCGGTGTTGGAGACGGTCACCTCGGCGCGCACCACGCCGTCCAATGCCACCACGTCGTCGAGGACGACGAGATCGGTGTACTCGATCGCGCTGTAGGACAGGCCCTCTCCGAAGACGAACAGTGGTTCCTGGGTCAGGTCGGCGTAACGCTCACCATGCTGGCCCCGCACCTGGTTGTAGTAGACGGGCTGCTGTCCGACATGCCGTGGCACTGACAGGGGCAGGCGCCCCGACGGCTCGATCAGACCGAGTACGAGCTCGGCCACCGCCTGACCTCCTCTCATCCCTGGGTTGAACGCCTCGATCAGCGCTGCCGCCGCCAGCGCGGCGTCGGGCACTACTGAGGGCTTGCCGTGGACCAGCACCACGACGACGGGTGTTCCGGTGGCGACGAGCGCCTCGAGCAGGGCGACCTGTCCGCCCTGCAGATCGAGGGTCGCGGTGGAGCAGCCCTCACCCGTCAACGCGACGGTGTCCCCGACAACAGCGACGACGTAGTCAGCGGTGCGCGCGACGCCCACCGCCTCCGCGATCAGCGCGTCGTCGACTGGCGCGGACGTGAACACGGGCGGACGCGGTTGACCGTCGGGATACTGCGGCCCTTGCGGGTCTGGTACCAGGCGTTCGATGTCGGCGCCGCGGGCGTACGTGACCGTCCACCCGTCGGGAACGGCTGAGCGGAACCCGTCGAGCACCGTCGTGACGGTCTCCCGGGGGTGCCCGTCCGGCATCCAGTCCACCTGACCGGACGCGCCGGCCCAGTCGCCCAGCATGGCCTGCGGGTCGTCGGCGTTGGGGCCGACGACCGCGATCGTGCGGACCTGACCTTTGGCGAGGGCGCGCCCGCGGTCGCCCCGAGTGAGCCCTCCGTCGAGGGGCAACACGCCGTCGTTGCGCAGCAGCACCAGCGAACGGCGGGCCATCTCGAGATTGAGCTCGGCATGCTCGCGGCACCCGATCACGGCCCGCTGTCGGTCGGGGTCGGGTGCACGCGGGTCCTCGAACAGGCCGAGCTCGAACTTCAGGCGCAGGATGCGGCGTACGGCGTCGTCGATCTCCTTCTCTCCGAGCAGGCCTCGGCGAACCGCTTCCTGGGCGCCTTCGAAGAAGCTCGGAGTCGTCATCACCAGGTCGTTTCCCGCGCGTACGGCGACCGTTGCTGCTTCGACGTCGTCGGCGCAGACCCGCTGCTCCCACACCATCCGACCCACGTTGTCCCAGTCGGTGACGAGCATGCCGGTGAACCCCCACTCGTCCTTGAGGACGTCGTTCAGCAGCCACCTGTTCGCGGTGACCGGGAGCCCGTCGATGGCCTGGTAGCCGAGCATGAACGTGCGGCAGCCCTCGCGGGCGGCCCGCTCGAACGGCGGCAGGAACCATGAGCGCAGCTTGCGACGGCTCAGGTCCGCCTCGCTGGCGTCGCGTCCGCCCTGCGTCTCCGAGTAGCCCGCGAAGTGCTTGGCGCAGGCCAGGACTGCTGTCGGGTCGTCCAGCCCAGCTCCCTGGTAGCCACGGACCATCGCGGCACCCAGCTCCTCGATGAGCAGCGGGTCCTCCCCGAAGGTCTCGTTCACGCGGCCCCATCGCAGGTCGCGGGTGATGCACAGCACCGGCGAGAAGGTCCAGTGGATGCCCGTCGCTGCGACTTCCACCGCGGTGGCGCGGGCCATGCGCTCGACGAGCTCGGCGTCCCAGGAGCAGGCCATCCCCAGCTGCGTGGGGAAGATCGTGGCACCGGGCCAGAACGAGTGGCCGTGGATGCAGTCGTCAGCGGTGAGCAGTGGTATGCCCAGCCTGGTGGCTGCCGCCAGCTCGATTGCGGCATGCATGCGCTCGGGCGAGGCGTGCAAGATCGACCCAGCCAGCTTGTTCGCCACGACGTCGTCCAGGTCGTCCCGGGCGTCGAGCTGCAGCATCTGCCCGATCTTCTCCCGCAGCGTCATACGGGCGAGCAGATCCTCGAGGCGTTCCTCGAGCGGTCTCGAGGCGTCCCGGAACGGCGGCGAGGTCGTGGTCACGGATGCTGCGGGTGAACTCTGGGCAGCGGCCTGGGGGTTCCCAATCATGTCATGGCACCTCGACAGAGGTGGTCGGGACGGGCGAGCGCGTCGTCGCCTCGACGCCCCGACTGGGGTCTTCGGTCCACCCCTGGCCGGGCTGTCGGGTGGGCACGGTCACCGGTGCGCCCTGGCGCAGCGAGAAGATCGCGCCAGCGACCTCGACTGTCATCGGGAGACCTCCGGTCAGCGTGACCGTCGTGCGCTCCGGGCCGATGGCGACGTCGAACGCGCGTCCTTGCCACAGCATCCGGCGCAATGTGAGGCCGGCCAGCTGAGGCGGCAGGATCGGGTCGAGCCTGACTCGGTCTTCACGCCAGCGCATGCCGCTGAAGCCGTACAGGAAAATCTGCAGGAATCCCCCATGTCCGGTCGTGAACGTGAACACCCCTCCCTGACGTCCCTCGGCGAACTGGTTGAACGGTCCGCGCAGAAACGGCTCCACGCTGCGGCGCATGAAGTCGTAGGAGGCGGACCCGGGGGTACCCAGGGCTGCGTGGGCGATGGAGTGGATGGAGTCCGTCATGGACGGCCCGTCAGGGTCCGTGCGCGCCGCGTAGTAGTCGATGTCGTTGCGCGCCACCTCGGCGGGCATGGGGTGTTCCCAGGGATACTGCAGCATGACCACGTCGGCCTGCTTGATGGTTTCGCCGGCGTAGCCGTCGTACTGCAGATGGATTCCCAGAGCCTCGTCGAACGGCACCCGCAGACCATCGGCAACCCGGCTCCAGTTCGGGTCCGCGGCCACGCCCACCACCTGCGCCGCCCGGGTGGCGATCCGCAGGGTCTCGGCGGCCGCGACGTTGGTGTACGCGCTGTTGTCGACAGGGAAGTGGTACTCGTCAGGACCCATGACCGTGTTGATGTCGTAGCCGCCGGCCTCATCGGCGACAGCGGAGCTCACCCAGAACTGGGCGGCTCCCTCCAGCACCGGCCAGGCCTTGTCCGCGAGCCAGCCGCGATCGCCGGTGGCGAGGTAGTACTGCCACTGGGCGAGGGCGACGTCAGCGGTGATGTGGTGCTCGAGCTCGCCCATCTCCCAACCGGGCGGAGTCTGTTCGTCTCCTCGCAGGGCGCTCTCCCAGGGGAACCTCGCACCCGCGAACCCGGTCTGGGTCGCATAGCTGCGTGCTTCCGCCAGACGCTGCTGCCGATAGGTGTTCGCTCCCACCGCGATATCCGGATGCTGCGCGAGCAGCGCTGGATACATCCACGTCTCCGTGTCCCAGAAGATGTGGCCGTTGTAGCCGTATCCATCACCGGACAGGCCGCAGGGGGACAGGCTCCAGTCCACCCCGGCCCGGGTGCTCTGCAGCAGGTAGAACATGCTCGCGCGGACCTGCAGCTGCAGCTCCGGATCACCCAGGACCTCGATGTCAGCGCTCCACAGGTCGGCCCATGCCCTCTCGTGCTCGGCCAGCAGGTCGACGTAGCCGGTGTCCGCGGCGGCCGCCGCCGCGGCGCGAGCCGTCGACAACGGGTCCTCCGAGTCTTGGGAGCTGGCGATCCCGACGTACTTGGTGACCGTGTACGTGGTTCCGGCTCTCACCTCGAAGGTTGCCTGCACCCCGACCGACCTGGGCTCGTCGGTCCCGTACTCCTCGGTCTGTGCCGCCACCCCGGTGGGCAGTTCCAGTCGCGACGCGAGCGCTGCGCTGATACTGGTGCCGAGGGTCGTCACCGTCTCGTACGACTCCGCCGCTTCACCGTCGTAGCCCTTGCTCGAAGGTTCGGTCAGCCCGGCGCTGGTGCCGTCGAAGACCCCGGTGACGCGCGCGCGCCCGCTCCAGTGCGGTGTGAAGGTGAGCTGCACGGCGGCCACCCGGTGCCGCGCCCGATGCACGAGAACCTGATAGGTGAGATCGGTGCAGTGTCCCGCCGGCGAGGTCCACGTCGCGTGCGTGGTCAGCAGTCCGGCCCGCAGGTCCAGCGACTGCCGGTAGTGGCTCACCGAGCCTTCCTCGCGGTCGTCCTGTACGGGTCCAGGCGTCCGCCGCGGCAACCGTCCGTAGGTGCCCGACTCGTCCGAGAACGCCAGCGTGGACCAGGTCGGGATGTTCGCGTCCCTCTCGACCGGGCCGTGTTGGGCGAAGAACCCGGCCAGGTGCGCCTGGGTCTCGATCGGCTCCGTCGCGTAGCCCATCCCCGCTGCGGGGATGCGGCCACCGATGTAGCCGTTGCCGAGGAAGGTCGGCGCATAGTCGTCGTTCGTCTGGGTGGTACTGAGCGTCCAACCAGTCGCGGGCTCGGACCACGCTGCTGTCGGGTCGTGGGTGGGGTCCTGCTTCTCGGCGAGGTCGCCGTGGGAGGTCATGCGTTGCCCTTCTCGGATGGGTATCGGGGGTGGGCTGATCGCTGGCACCGCCGGGTGGTGGCCTCTGGCCGGGTTCCGCTGAAGCTCTTCCGCGCTCAGGACTTGGAGCCGGACAGCGCGATGCCCTCGACGATCTGGCGCTGCGCGACGGCGAACAGGATGAGGATGGGTGCCGCCAACAAGGTGGTGGCGGCCATCAGCGCCGGCCAGTCGGAGGTGTACTGACCCTTGAACTGGTTGACCAGCAACGGCAGCGTGAACTTGTCGGAGCTGTTGAGGAAGATCAGCGGCGAGAAGAAGTTGTTCCACTGGCCGAGGAAGGTGAAGATCCCCAACGCCGTGAGAGGAGTGCGCAGCAGCGGCAGGATGATCGTCACGAACGTGCGGAACCGGCCGGCGCCGTCGAGCTGGGCGGCTTCCTCGAGCTCCAGCGGGATGCCTTTGATGTACTGGCGCAGGAGGAAGACACCGAACGCGTTGAAGAGTGCGGGCGGCACGATGAGCGCGGCGTGAGTGTCCACCCAGCCGAGCCAACCCATGATGATGTACAGCGGGATGATCGTGAGCTGGCCGGGAACCATCATGGTGGCGAGGAAGACCATGAAGAGTCCCCGGCTGGCCCGGAAGTCGATCCGCGCGAACGCGTAGGCGGCCATCGCCGACGTGAGCAGCGAGACGACCGTGATCGTCACGGCGATGTAGGTGCTGTTCCAGAAACCGCGGACGAAGTCGGCGCCACCGAGGGCGGTTCGGTACCCCTCGAGGTTCCAGTCCTGGGGCAGCAGCTTGGGTGGCTGGATGAAGATCTCCCCCAGTGGTTTGAACGAGGAGAACAGCATCCACGCGAACGGCAGCGCCATGGCGACCGCGCCGACGACAAGAATCGCGTGCAGCAACAGCCTGTGACGCGCGGGCCGGGAGCTGGAGGGCGCTTTGGCGGTCTTGACCGCGCGCCTGCTGGTGTCGGAGAAGGTGCTCATTCTGTGTAGTGGACCCATCTCTTCTGGGCTGCGAGCTGGCAGCCGGTGACCACGAGCAGGGCCAGGAACAGGAGGAAGGCGAGTGCCGATGCCTGCCCGAAGTCGAACTGGCCGAAGGCGATCTGGACGACTTCGTAGACGATGGTGCGCGAGGCGTCCGGGGCCGTGCTGCCGAAGAAGACGTAGATGTAGTCGAACACCTGGAACGAGCCGATGATCGAGGTGATCGACAGGAACAGGATGGTCGGGGACAGCAGCGGGATGGTGACGTGCCGGAGCTTCTGCCACTCCGAACAGCCGTCCAGCTCGGCGGCCTCCACGAACGACCGGTCGATGCTCTGCAGGCCGGCCATGAACATCACCAGCTGGTAGCCCAGGCCCTGCCAGATGCCGACCACCGCGAATGCGGGGATGACGAACCGGGCGTCCTGCAGCCAGTTGGGGGCAGGCAGGCCGATCGAGCTCAATGCGTGGTTGAGCGGGCTGATGTCGGGGTTGAACAGCCACAGCCAGATCGCGGCGACCGCGACCGAGGAGGTGACCACCGGGGCAAAGAACGCCAGCCGGTACACCGAGGTCAGCTTGCCGGCGCGTTGCATCAGCACCGCGAAGAAGAACCCGGTGAGCAGCAGTCCCGGGACCTGAAGCACCGTGAACCAGAGGGTGTTCATGGCCGACTGCCGGATTCTCGGGTCGGACAGCACGTCCCCGAAGTTGGCCAGGCCGGCGAAGGAGCGGGTACCGAACCCGTCCCAGTGGTAGAACGCCAGCACCAGCGCGAACAGCAGGGGGCCGACCATGAACACCGCCAGACCCACCAGCTGAGGGGTCAGGAACAGGTAGGCCGCGACCGTGTCCGCCCGTCGCCGGCGCCGGCGCGCGCGGCTTCGGTGGAGGTCCGGGATCTCCGACCCGGCCGGTGCCCGGGTCGGAGTTCCGGTGGTGAGCACGGCCATCAGGAACCGCCGTTGATCAGCTGGACCACCTTGCCGCTGAAGGACTCCGGCGTCTCGTTGCCCGACTTGAACATCTTGTCCACCAGCACGGGGAGCTCGGTGAGGACCTTGGGCTTGCTGGCGATCGTCCTGGGAACGGCGTAGCCCTTGGCCGCCACGTCGTTGAACAGCTTGCCGTGCGCGGGAAGGTTGCCCTCGGTGACGATCTGGTCCAGGCCCTTGACCGATGGCACCGCGTTGCCACCATTGGCCAGGCGGAACTTCTGGCCTTCGGCGTTCACGTAGTTGCCGAGGAACTCCAGCGCCTTGGCCTGGTTCTTGGCGTTGGCGTTCACCGAGAGCGCTGCCGTGTTGACCGGCACCGGCATGATGTCCTTGCCCGATGGCGAGGGGAAGGGGGCGATGTCGTAGCCGAACTTGAGCTTCTTGAGGTTCGGCAGGATCACGCGGCCGGTGGCGATGGTGCCCAGCTGCCCCGCGTAGAACAGCACGTCACCGCTCTGACCTTGAGGCAGGGAGCCGGTGTAGGTGATGTTCCCCGACTTGAGCTGCTCGAACAGCCACGACAGGGCCTCCAGCGACTTGGGGTCGCTGTCGAAGACGGCCTTGCCGGACTCGTCGAAGAGCGTCCCGCCGAAGGTGGAGATCCACCCGAACCAGTCGTACCAGCCGCCACCGATCAACAGACCCTTCTTCTTGGTGGCGCGGATCTTGTCCAACATGTCGGTCAGCGCGTCCTGGGTCCACGTGCCCGCCTCGAACTGGGCAATCGGGTCGGTGCTGACACCCGCCTCGGCCAGGAGGTCCTTGTTGAACCAGAACACGGCGGGGTTGCAGTCCACCGGCAGCCCGTACAGCCCGGGACTGCCGTCGGCGGGTCGGCACCATTCGTAGAGCCCCTCGTAGAAGTCAGCCTGCTTGACCGCTGCGCCGTTGCTGCCCAGGTAGCTGGTGAGGTCGAGCACCTGCTTGGTCTCGATCAGCTTGGCCATGTAGATGTCACCGACGTAGAACGCGGACGGAGCCGCGCCGGCGGACAGCTGCGACAGCAGCTTGGAGAGATAGTCCCCCACCACCTGTTGGTAGGTGACCTGAACCCCGAGCTGCTTGGTCATCTTCTCGGAGAACTGACGGAACCGGTCAGACTGCGGCGGCCCGTCCCAACCCGCCCACGTCAACCCAGGTGCAGCGGAGGAGCCTCCGCCGCAGGCCGCAAGCATGGGCCCGGCGGCCACACCAAGGCCGGCGAGCATGCCCGCCTTGAGGATGTTGCGGCGGCCCACGGTCGTGGCGGCCACCCCCTTGATCACGTTGCTGTGGCTGAACATCGTCGTCCCTTCCGCTGGCGGCACGCCGCCGTAGAACTGCCCTTGGTGGATTCCGCGTCAGAGCGCCCGGTCGAGCGTGTAGGCACCTCGTCGCGAATGCGGGTTTTACCGGTAAAGCAAGACGGTAGTGGCGCCGATCACGGCACGTCAAGGGGGTGTTTATCGATGACACGACGGGGGGGCCGCCTGTACGGCTCGGGCACCCCGGCAGAGCACCCCTCCACGTCCGCCGTTTGCGCGAAATCCCTGCAAGGACAATGCTGCTCGCGAAGTTGTGCCAAGCCTGCGCGATCCGTATGTCGCGCCACGAGCGTCCCAGCTCCTGTCTCACTCGTCTGCAGTCGGGTGCGCCCGGTCGAACATTTGTTGACGTTTCACCCACAGGCCCACAGAATCAGCCCATGGGCTTTACCGATTCAGCGGCAAGTCAGGGGCGCGGGCGCAGACCCGCCGCTGAGAGAACGGCTGGGTCGCCAAGGCCCACCATGGCTATGGTGGCAGCGCGGGTGGGGGTCTCCAAGCAGACCGTTCATTATGCGTTGAACGCCCCGGACCGGCTCAGCCCGGCCACGGTGCGCCGGGTCCTCAAAGCCGTGGACGAGCTGGGGTACCGACCCAACCAAGCTGCGCGTTCGCTCTCGACGAAGTCTCCGCGGGCCGTGGGCTTCCGGCTGTTCCCGACGGACCATCGGTCCCAGTCGGGCGGCGTTCTCGCGAGCTACCTCTACGAGTTCTCCCTGGCGGCACGCCAGGCCGACCACGACGTCTTCTGCCATGCCGCTGCCACCGACGAGGAGGAGATCCGGGTCATCCAGGAGATCTTCAGCATGAGCACGGTCGACTGCGTCGTCGTCACCAACACCCAGACCAACGACCCCCGGATCACCTTCCTGCTCGAGCGTGGCATTCCCTTCGCCTGCTTCGGGCGCCCCTGGGGACACGCCATGTCGGACACGTGGTGGGTCGACGTCGACGGCGCCGCCGGGGTGGAGCAAGCCGTCGACCACCTCGCCGAACGCGGCCACCGACGCATCGCCTACCTGGGCTGGGGCCCGCCCGGCGGGCTCGGGGATGACCGGGAGTCCGGCTGGCGCCGCGCCATGGCTTCACACGGCTTCGCGACCCGCGGGCTCGCGGCCCACGGCTCGGACGAGATCGGCACCGGCAGGGAGCTCGCCGGTCGACTCCTCGACAAGAAGACGCCACCCACCGCGTTCGCGTGCGTCAGCGACACGCTGGCGATGGGTGCGCTCCAGGCGTGCCGCGAGCGAGGCCTTGCCGTCGGCCATGATGTCGGCGTCGTGGGGTTCGACGACAGCATCGGGGCACGCGTCGTCACCCCCGGACTGACCAGCCTCGCCCAGCCGATCGACCAGGCCGCACGACACACCGTGCGCCTTCTTCTCGAGCTGCTGAAGGACCCTGGCGCACAGCCCGAGCAGGTCTTGCTCCGGCCGACCCTCGTGGTCCGGGAAAGCACCGTTCCACTCTGATCCCCAGCCAGGCGTCGCGGCCGCAGCCCGCTTCCGTCTCGACGGCTGGCAGCGGCTGGTGTCTCAGGAGGTCGACGCAGCCTCGCGGCTGTGCGGCACCTGCTCAGGGGCGCCGCTGTCTCTTATACACATCTGACGCTGCCGACGACGGA